>CAMLSH010000036.1 GCA_946482625.1 uncultured Opitutaceae bacterium | reverse complement strand
AAACCCTGCATCCCCGCCGCCAGACACGCCTCACGATCCTCCGCCATTGCATTGGCCGTGAGCGCCACCACCGGCGGCCGGCCATCCGTCTTGGACCGCCGGATACGGCGCGTCGCCTCCAGCCCATCGATCCCCGGCATCTGCAAATCCATCAAGACCACATCCCAGTTCTCGCCACCGAGGACGCGCGCCACCGCTGTCTCGCCTTCCGCCACGATCTCCACTTCCGCCCCAAAACGTTTCAGCATCAGCCCGATCACCTGCTGGTTCACACGATCATCCTCCACCACCAACACCCGCCCGCGCAAACGGCCCGCCGGGACATTGGGGATCGATGCCGCCACGGGCGCCGGCGGTTTTCCGGGCGGCAGCGAAATCACGAAAGAAAACTCCGACCCGCGCCCTGCCTCGCTTTCCACGCGGATGTCCCCGCCCATCTGCGCGACCAGCCGGCGCGAAATCGCCAGCCCCAGTCCGCTGCCGCCGAAACGCCGCGTCGTGCTGCTGTCCCCCTGCGAAAACACCTGAAACAACCGCTCCCGCGCTCCGGCGTCGATGCCGATGCCCGTATCGCGCACCGCCACCCGAAGCGCCGCGCGCCCACCGTCTCCAGAAACTCCCGACAGCGACAGCGTCACGCCGCCGCGTTCCGTAAACTTAATCGCGTTGCCCGCCAGATTGATCAGCACCTGTTTGAAACGCACCGGATCGCCCACCCACCACGCCGGCAGATTCGGATCGAGCTCAGTCTCGAACGATAATTTTTTATCCAGCGCCCGCGGTCGCAGCAACGCCGCGACTTCGCGCACGCACGCTGCCGGGGAGAAATCGATCGCCTCAAACTCCATGCGCCCGCTCTCGATCTTGCTCAGATCCAGAATGTCGTTGAGCAACCGCAACAGCGCCTCTGCCGAGCCCGCCGCAATCTCCACCTGCGTTCGCTGCGCCTCCGAAAGCGTCGACGCCCGCAATTCCTGCAACATGCCGATCACGCCGTTCATCGGCGTGCGGATTTCGTGACTCATCGTCGCCAGAAAACCGCTCTTGGCCACGCTCGCCGCCTCCGCCCGCTCCTTCGCCGCGCTGAGTGTGCCCACGAGTTCCTCGTTCTTGTACGCCAGTCCGTGGATACGCTGAAGATCGGCGTGCTCGCTGCGGACCATGTTCACCAGATACGCCATGAACAACACGGTGATCGACGCGGGCATCCAGCTCCCGCTTTCCCCCATCTGCGCGAAACGCACCACCAAGGGCGTCAGCGTTCCCCCCACGTACAGCGCGGCCAGTCCCGGCGCCGATGCGAGCGCCCTCACCGCGCCGGCATTCATGCCGCAGGCGATCACGATCACGAGAATGCGCGGGAGCACCTGATCCGTTTCAAAAAACAACCAGATCGCCGTCCCCCAAAAAAGAACCGAAAACGCCACGCCCGAGGCAAACAACCACCGCCAGCGCTCAATCGTCCCGGGCCTCGCGTGCTGCGCGCGCTTGAAACCCACGCACAACGCAAACCGCCAGGCCGTCGCGAGCAGGATCGCCGTCGTCCACCCAATCACGATCTCGGGTGCAAACGCGCCCCATGACCCAAGCGCGGTCACCCCCGCCAGGATGACGTGAAACACCAGGCCGGGCGGAGCCGACCGGTAAAGCCGCCGCGTCATCTCGGCGCGCAGCCGCTGATCGATCGTTGGAGTCAGCGGGTCTGAAACCGGCGGTGCATCTGGTTTATCGGTCGACAATCTTCGTGAACTTCGACGCAAACGGCTCTCCCTTAAGCGCGTTCCGCCCCTCGACGCACGCCCCCTGCATATTGCCGTCCCGCAACGCGACGGACCGCTCGGACCGTCGCGCACCATTCTGCCGGTTGATCCCACGCGCAACCTTGGAAGCGCCCGCCACCCGCCCTCCCCGGGGGAACCGGCGCGAATCGCTCCACGCCGTTCCCCGTCATCGGAGCCCAAGCACGAACTTCGCCCCACCGGGGCGATACACGCCTCAATGCCCGGCCATCTGCCCCGTACCACCCGGCGCATGCGCGTGCGTGGCGCGCTTATGAATCGCGATCGCGTTGCCGTCCGGATCGCACACCACCGCCAGGCGGCACACCGGGCTGTCCATCGGCTCCAACGTGAATTTCGCGCCGGCCTTTTTGAGCACCGCCACCGCCTCATCGAAATTCTCGACCTCCAACGCTGCCGACGGCCCGTCGCTCGATGGCTTCCATTCCGCACTCATGTTCGTGATCGCGATCGTCCCCGGCCCGATGTCGTACTCGATCCAGCTGTCTCCAAACGTTGAGGACGGTTTTAGCCCCAGCGTCCCTTCATAAAAAGCCCGCGCGCGGGGCATGTCGGTGACGGGATAACCGGTGAAAGCGATTTCAGTGACTTTGATCATGATCGTATGGATTGAGTTGAGGGTTGGTTTTGCGTTCGCCTGCACTCTGCCACGTCACGCTGACAGCCCTATGTCAGGAAACTTTGCCCATCAACCGGGGTCCGCCTGCGCACCTTTATCGCCGCACCGGCACTAAACCCATCGACAGCTCAACTGAGCGCATCGAAAAAGGGCTTTTCATGATCCGACGATTCCTTCCTTACCTATCACTCTTTTTCATGACGACCTTCGCCGCCGCCACCTCCTCCGACACTTCCCGCCTTGTGTACTTCGGCACCTACACCCGGAAGGAGAGCAAGGGCATCTACGTCGCTCGCTTCGACACCGCCACCGGCCAGCTCACACCCGTCGCCTTCGCCGCCTCCGGCTCCAATCCCACCTTCATCGCGCTGCACCCGCGCCTTCCCGTTCTCTACGCGATCAACGATCAGAAAAACGAAAGCGGTGGAAACGAGGGCGTCCTCTCCGCCTTCTCCATCGATCCCGCCAGCGGCGCTCTCACGCCCCTCAACACCCTGCCCGCCGGAGGCGGCCCGCTCTGCTACATCCAGGTCGACCCGTCTGGCAGCTCTGTGGCCGTCGCCAGTTACCACAGCGGTTATGTCGCCGCGTATTCGCTCGCTCCCGACGGACAGCTCAACGCGCGCACATCCTTCGTGAAACACTCCGGCAAAGGTCCGCACTCCCAGCAGAATGCCGCGCACGCCCACTGCATCGACTTCGCTCCCGACGGCCGCTTCGCCTACTCCGCCGACCTCGGCGCCGATAAAATCGTCCCCTACCGCTTCGACGCTCCCACCGGTTCCCTCACGCTCGCCGACAAACCCATCGACGCCCGCCCCGGCTCCGGCCCTCGTCACCTCGCTTTCCACCCCGGCGGACGCTTCGTCTACGCCATCAACGAGCTCGCTTCCACGGTCACTGCGTACGCCTTCGATTCGTCCACCGGCGCGCTCCGCGAGATCGAAATCGTAGATACGCTCCCCGGCTTCACGGGCCGCCGCTGGGGCGCCGAGATCGCCGTCCATCCCTCCGGCAAATTCCTCTACGCCACCAATCGCGCCGACCACGAAAGCATCGCCCTTTTCACGATCGATCAGACCACCGGCAAACTCACCTTCGTCGCCCATGCGCATGACGGCATCAAACACCCGCGCCATTTCACCATCGATCCCTCCGGCCGCTGGCTCCTCTGCGCCAACCACGACACCGACAGCGTAAACATCTTCAGCATCGATCCCACATCCGGCCGCCTCACACCCACCGGCCAGCAGGTTCCCGTCCCCTCCCCCGTCTGCATCCTGTTCGCACGCTGACCCACTCGGTTTTTCCAAAAATTTCCGAGCAGGCCACAGTCACGGCCTCAGCTCGCCTGAGGCCGTGGCGCTCCAACCCGTGGAAAACCTCACGCACTCGCGACCGTAAACCGCCGCCGCACGTGCTTTGGCTTTTCCACTTCATCGACGATCGCCACCGCCAGATCCGTCACCGTGATTCCCGCCGGCGCCGCTCCGTTCATGAGCAGTTCGTCCGCACCCAGCCGGTACTTCCCCGAACGCTCGCCCGGGTGCAGATCCGCCGGCGGCGAAATGAATGTCCACTCCAGCTCCGTCTCCTTCTTCAGTTCGTTCAACGCATCGCGCGCCGCCAGCGCCCCCGCTTTCCACTCCGCCGGGAAATGCGGTGTATCGACGCCTTGGACACCCGGCGCCACAAATAGACTGCCCGCGCCGCCAACCATCAAAAACCGTTTCACACCCGACTGCTTCACGCCTGCCACAATGGCCGCGTGCCCCTTCATAAACAGCGCGTAAATCTCCGGCTCCTTCCAGCCCGGGTTGAACGCGCTCACCACCATGTCGTGTCCCCGCACCGCCGATGCGACCTGCGCCGCGTCATAGACGTCCGCCTTCGTCACCGTCAGTCCCGTCTTCGGGGGGAATTTTTCCGGGTTGCGCGCCAGCGCCGTCACCGAGTGACCACGCGAAAGCAATTCGTTCAAAAGAGCCGAGCCGACAAAGCCCGTGCCACCGATCAATGCGATTTTCATAGTAGGATTTTAGTTAGGGTTGAAAATTAGCCGGTCGCCTCACGCATTCGCACCGCCGTCATCGGCCGTTCGCCGAAGCACGACCTCGATTCCGTCCGCCGTTCGCAGCCGCGCGTCAAGACCGCGCGCCACCACCCGGCCCGCCGCTTCCGCCACCGCGAGCACCCGCGCCAGCTCGGCCTCCTCCGCGAAACGCACCGTGAAGCACGCCAGCCCCCGCGCCCCGGCAACCGCCGGGAGCCGACTGCGCCACACATTCGCGCCGAAATGGTGATGATACCCGTCGCGCCCCAAGAACAACGCCCCGGGATAACTCCGCTGCCGTATCGGGAATCCCAGCACGCCCGCGAAAAACGCCTCCGCCTGCGCCAGATCCGCGACGCTCAGATGTAAATGCCCGATCCGCGTCTCCACCGGCACAGACGCCTCATTCCCCCGCTCAAGCGCGTCCGCCGCCCGTAACAACGAGCGCATGTCCACCGCCTCGGTGGTCATCGCCACCTGCCCGTCCGCTCCCGCCGGCGGCCACTCGCTCGCCGGGCGATCCGCGTAAAGTTCCACGCCGTTCCCTTCGGGATCATCGAGATAGAGCGCCTCGCTCACGCCGTGATCGCCCGTACCAAACTCCACACCTCGTTCAATCAAACGCCGCGCCGCCACGCCGAGCGCCGCCCGGTTCGGAAACAAAATCGCCGTGTGAAAAAGCCCCGCCGTCCCCCGCGGACGCTCCGGCGCATCCGGTGCGCCCTCCAACACGATCAACGCCGGCGCCTTTCCCGTCGCCGACAATTCCACCCGCCCCGCCTCCGAGCTCACCACACGCAACCCGACCACATCGCGATAAAACGTAGCCACCCGCTCCAGCTCCCACACGCGCAACGTCACGTCGCTCAACTGCACCGACCGAAAGAATCTCTGGGCATCCAACATGGTGATAAAAACTACGTCCCACCCTACGCTCCTTCCTCCTCGGCGCCAGCTGCCGCTCTGACCCGATCCCCAAGAAATCTGACCACTTATGTCATTGCTCCCCATGCCGAGGTGGAACGCGCGGCCCCGCGCGTTGCTCGATATCGCAGGTGAATAAACGCCCATTCACCTGCGAAGCTCGATAGCGCGCCGGGACGGCCGCTACACCTAAAACCACTCACCGCCCACAACGCCCGTCCACCGGCCACTGGTCATTGGTCACTGTTCATTCCACGGGCGCATCGCGCCCGCGGTCACGCCGCCACCGTCCGACCATTCGCAAAAAACCGATCCCGCGCCTCGCCCGGTGAAATCCCCGCCTGCCGTTTGAAAAACCGTCCGAAGTGCGACGGCTCCGTGAAGCCAAGTTCGTACGCGATCTCCGCGACTGTGCGCGTCGTGTGAAACAGCAACCGCTTCGCCTCCAGATAAAGCCTTTCCTCGATCAACTCCGCCGGCGTCCGCCCCGTGCGCGCACGCACCGCTTCGATCAGCCGGTGCGCCGTCACGCCCAGTCGCTTCGCGTAATCGCCGACACGCTTTGTCGCCACGAAGCGGCCTTCCATCTCCGTCAAAAACTGCTGCGTGATCAGCGCCGCCGCCCCACCCGAAAGCACCGCTTCCTCTGGATACACACGCGCGCACTGCACGAGGAAAAGCCTCAGCCACGCCTTCAACGCCTCCGCGCGTTGCGGGCGCCTCGCCTCGTACTCCGCCAGCAACGCCGCGACCAACGGCTCGATTTCGCCGCGCTGCGCCGCGGACACTTTCACCACCGGCCGCCCCGTGAGGTGGCAGAAAAACGGCAGCGCGAACAGCGACCGGTCCGCCTCGGTTCCACCCAGCGCCTCCATCGAAAACGCCGCCAACACTCCGCGCGTTCCCGCCCGGAGTTTCCAAGTGTGAACCCGCCCCATCCCGACGAAAATCAACGAGCCCGGCCCAAATGGATGCGGTTGAAAATCGCTGAAATGAACCCCGCCGCCCCGCTCCACCCAGAAAATTTCGTAGTGTGGATGCCGGTGCAGCTGCTCCCGCTCCACCGTGACCGCCTCATTCGAAAACCGTTCGATGAAACACGGCTCCACCAGCCCGTCAGCCGTGGGCTTGATCAGATCGGGAAAGCTCGGAATGCGACTCTTGGCGGGCACGCTTCCATCAATCGCCCCGCCCGCGCCCACGCAAGCCGTCGCTCAACGGGTCTCTAGCCCGCGTACGGCGCCGATTCCCCCGTGCGCACCGGCGCGGCGGATGCGCGGGCCGGCGACTTCTGCGCTACGAAAATCAGCACGCCATTCGGATCGCGCACGGTGAAACGTTTCCCCACGCCTCCCACGCTCTCTTCCAGCGGCGACGCCACCGCCACACCGGCGTCCAGCAATCGCGAATACACGCTCTCCGCGTCGGCCACATCGAGTGAAAGCCACAGACCGCGTCCGGTCGTTGCCGACACCAGCTCCGCCGGCTGCCCGTCCGTTTCCTCACGCAGCACCGCCAGCTGCACACCCGAAACATGCACCAGCCTCAGCTCGCTGTTGCTCTCATGAACCGTTCCGAAATCCAGGTGCGTCGTGTAAAAATCCCACGTCTCGAAAAAACGGGCGGTCACGATGCCCGGGTAAAACGGCGCCAGCGCCGGAAGAGAAATCAGGTTGCTCATGCGGCCGGCACTATCGCACACCCTGCTGACAACACCCTGTCAGCATCCCGCGTCCGTCCCGAAAAATTTCCGCAGCGTCGGTTACGCGATCGTTTCCAACACGCCCGCCTCCTCCATCCGATGCCGCCCGGCCAACGCCGCGATCCGCGTCTTCACCTTGTCCCGCAGCTCCGCAGGCTCCAGCGCCTCCGCCTCGCCACCAAATGACAAAATCCACCCTGCCAGCCAGTCGAGCGAGTAGGTGAAAAGGGTAAACTCCGCGCCGCCGTCCCGCACGCCATCCTCAACCAGCGTCGCATAACTCTCCCGCCGCGCCCGCGTCTGCGCCTCCGCCGACAGCCAGAGCCGCGCCGCGATCGTATCCGCTTTCCGCATGCCTTCTTCCAGATGCTTCGTGAGCGAAAAATTCTCCCGCACGGGAAACGTCTCCCCGCATTCCACCAGCGTCCGTATGCGATCCACGCGAAAATGCCGGTAGTCTCCGCGCAACCGGCACCAGCCCACCAGGTACCACGCGCCCCCGTAGAAAACCACGCCGAGCGGCTCCACTTCGCGCGCCGTTTCCTCCACCCGCGCCTTGCCTTGGTAACACAGCCGCACCACCCGCCGCTGCATCACCGCCCGCTGCACCGCCATCAGCCACGGCTGCCCTTCCGGCTCCGACGAGCCACACGTGCGCTCCATCACCACGGTGTGCCGCGACAACCGTTCCACGTGATCCTGACGCTCCCGCGGCAACACCGCGCGGAGCTTGTCCAACGCCGTTCCCATCGGTTGGTGCAACGACGCATCGGTGAACCGTTTCACGATTTCTCCGCCCACAAAAAGCGCCGCCGCCTCGTCCGTCGTCAGCATCACTGGCGGCAAATGATAGCTCTTCATCAGCGTGTAACCGACACCGGCCTCCCCGGTCACCGGCACACCCGCCTCGCCGAGCGCCGAGATGTCGCGGTAGATCGTGCGAACCGTCACCTCGAAATGCCGCGCCAGCTCCTCGGCGCGCACCACCCGCCTTCCCTGCATGTACATCACCATGGCGACTAACCGGTCCGTGCGATTCATGCGGGCCAAATTGAGCCGCCTTCCGACCTCGCGCCAGAATCTTTCTAGCCTTCGCCGCCAACTTCTCAAAACGCTGGCACACAACATCCCGACGCCCAAATTTTACAGATATCCCAAGGCCGCCCAGCTAATCCCCGCTCAAGCTAACTGTCCGATGAGTCGTCTTGTAGCGCATCGGCCCTCCAGACGGGCCCGAGACTCATCATGAAGATCCAGTGGACCATCGGCCGCCGACTCACCGTCGGTTTCAGTATCGTTATTCTCATTACAGCTACGCTCGGCGTGCTGGCGTACAACCGCATTCAACGCATCGACCACGCCACCGGCGTCGTCTCCGGCCGCGCCATCCCCGGCATCGTTCTGCTCAGCCAGGTCGAGTCGCTCGTGAAGGAAAACTTCATCAACACGACCCAGCACTACCTCGCCGGCGACACCGACCGAAAGCTCGCCATCGAAAAAGAGATGGACGCCAAAAGCGCCACGCTCACCGAACTCTACAAACAGTACGAAGCCCTCCTGATCACCGACGAAGAAAAGGCCACGTACGAGGTCGTTAAGAAAAGCCGCCCGCCCTACCGCGACAAACGTGTCTCCATTCTTTCGCTCAGCCGCGAAGGCCGCTCCGCCGAAGCTAAGGCCGCCCTCGAAAACGATCTCTATCCGATTTACCAGACCTACATCGCCGCCCTCCGCAACGCCGTCGACCAAAGCCGCGAACTCGGCCGCGTCTCCAGCGAGCGTTCCGACGCCAGCGTCGAACAAACCCGCCTCGTTATCGTCGCGGGTGTATCCGCCGCGCTGATCGCCGGCCTCTTCATCGCCTGGCTCATCACCCGCGGCACCAACCGCGTCCTCAACGCCGTCACCTCCGAGCTCTCCACCGGCTCCGAACAAGTCAGCGCCGCCGCCACCGAGATCAGCACCGCCAGCCAGACCCTCGCCCAAAACGCCTCGGAACTCGCCGCCTCCCTCGAGGAAACCAGCGCCTCGCTCGAAGAGATTTCGAGCATGACCAAACGCAATGCCGAGTCCGCCGCCTCCGCGAAAACCTCCGCCAACCAGACCCGCCAGGCCGCCGATACCGGCACCGCCAAGATGCAGGCCATGACCGGTGCGATGGATGCCATCAAGGTCTCCTCCGACAACATCGCCAAAATCATCAAGACGATCGACGAGATCGCCTTTCAAACCAACCTCCTAGCGCTCAACGCCGCCGTCGAAGCCGCCCGTGCCGGCGAAGCCGGCGCCGGTTTCGCTGTCGTCGCCGACGAGGTCCGCGCTCTCGCCCAACGCTCCGCCACCGCTGCCAAAGAGACCGCCGAAAAAATCCAGGACTCCATTTCCAAGAGCGAACACGGCGTCACCATCAGCCGCGAGGTCGACGAAAACCTCCGCCAGATCGCCGTCAGCGCGCGCCGCGTCGACGACCTCATCGGCGAAATCGCCACCGCCTCCAACGAACAAAATCAAGGCATCACCCAAGTTCTCACGGCGATCACCCACATGGATTCCGCCACGCAGACCACCGCCGCAACCGCCGAAGAAAGCGCCGCCGCCGCCCAGGAACTCAACGCCCAAGCCCTCTCGCTCGACAACGTTGTCGATCAGCTCGAGTCGCTCGTCAAAGGCCGCCAATCCGACGCCGATCGTCCCAAGGAAACGGCTCCCGCCAACAGTCCGCGCGGCGAAATCCATTCCCCCCGCCCGCCCGCCGCTCAGCGGCACGAACTGGCGGAAACGAAACGATAAAAGCGTCCACGCCCACGTCGCACGCGGCGCGTCATCAAAAGATCCTTACGCGCCCGCAGCGCGAAAACATCCGTCGTTCTCCCGCCCTTCAGCGGGAGAACGCTCTGGCCTCCGCTCGCTCACATTGATTTCGGCGCGGCGTTCGCCGCGAGTTTCATGTCCATCGCGAAGCGCCCGCCGCCCGTCAAAAACAGCGTCACGTAGGCGGCGAGATAGATGAAAGCCGTTTCGCCGCTGCCCGGGCCGCTAAGCTGCCCACCGTGCGCGATGAAGAACGCCACACTCATCGTCACTGCACCCAACAGCGCGCCGAGCCGCGTGAACAGCCCGAGAATCAGCAGCAACGAGCCGCCCACTTCACCCACCAGCGCGAGCGTGTAACTCGCCTGCGGCCCGATCCCGAAAGGATCCAAAAACGACGGCGCCTTCTCCGCAAAACTCGCCAGCTTCGGCCAGCCGTGCAGGAGCAACATCGAGGCTCCCACCCACAGCCGCAGCGCCAGCAAACCGAGATCGAGGCTGGAAGGGACAAAGCGCAATTGGAGAAATTTTGTTAACAGTTTCATGCGCCCAAGTCGGATCATCTCCGCACCTCAACGCAAGCACCGCCACCGCCCTCGTCTCGACGCAGCCACGCCCCGATCGCATCGCCACCGTGTCATAGCTGCCTCGTAGCCGCGCTGTGGTCGCCCCGCCTCCCCGTCAACTCGCCGGCTCAAACTCAGGATGCCTCCGGCGCCGCCAGCACCTCGCGCACCGTCGTCAACAACGCCGTCATCGTAAACGGCTTTTCCAACGTCCGGCTCACGCCGAGCACTCGCGCGATATCCAGCAACAGCTCCCGCTTCGTCGCCCCGCCGCCCGAAATCGCGATGATCTTGAGTTTTGGATACGTTTTGCGGATGTGCTGGATCACCTCCACGCCGTCCGATCCCGGCATCATCATGTCGGTGATCACCAGATCCACGGTTTCCGTCCGCAGGTATTTCAACGCCGCCCGCCCGTCCTCGGCAGCATGGACCTCATAGCCGAAACGTCGCAGGTAATCTACTTCCACCACGCGTAACGCCGCGTCGTCTTCAGCCAGAAGCAGGCGGATGCCCGCACCGGTCTGAGTGGGCACCTCCGTCCCGAGCGTGAGCGGAGATCGGGTTTCGCCGGTTGCCGTAGATTCTCCGGAATGCGAATGAGCCGTCATTGTTGAATTGATTTGGACCCTGCCCGCCCGCTCGGCAAGCCCCGGCCCTGTTTATCGCTGCCGTCCCGTTCACCGCTTTCGTCGAGCACACGGCGGATCGCCGCGCTCAGGGCAGCCGCCGTCAACGGTTTGCTTAAGAGCGCGCGCATTCCCTGCGCCCGGACTTTTTCGTGCGTCCACGTGCCGCTGAATCCACTCGCGAGCACCACCGGCATCCCGGGCCGCAGCGCGAGCATTTCCCGTCCCACATCGACCCCGGTCATGAACGGCATGGAAAGATCCGTGATCACCAGATCGAAGTCCTCCGGTCGCTCGCGGAACCGCTCCAGCGCTGCCACCGGCGAGGTCATCGCGGTCGTCTGGTAACCAAGCTTGTCGAGCAACAGCCGCGTCGAATCGCACAACGCCTCCTCGTCATCGATGAAGAGAATCCGCTCGCCGCGCCCGCGCACCAGCGGAAGCGCTCCCGGCGACACGGTTTCCTCTGCGCCGATTCGCTCCGGGAAATATAACCGGAACGTCGTTCCCCGGCCCGGTTCGCTCTCCACCGTCACCGCGCCTTCATGATCCTGCATGATGCCATGCACCACCGAAAGCCCCAGCCCGGTCCCTTCGCCCGGCCCTTTCGTCGTGAAAAACGGTTCGAAAATCCGCTTCAAAATCTCCGGCGCCATCCCGCTGCCCGTATCGCTCACCGTCAGCCGGGCATAACACCCTTCGCGCAGCTCCGGTTGCGCCCGCACCAACGCCGCATCCACGTTCACCCGCTCCAACGTCAGCCCCAACCGCCCAGACTGATCGCGCATCGCGTACGCGGAATTCGTGCAGAGATTCATCAGCACTTGGTGGACCTGCGAAAGATCGGCCAGCACCACCGGCACATCCGGCTCGATGCGCACCGCGATCTCGATCGTCGCGGGCAACGTCGACCGGATGAGATCCACCGCCTCCCCGATCACCGGCGCCAGCGGCACCGCCCGGCGCTCCTGTTTCCGCTGCCGGCTGAACGTCAGGATGCGACGCACCAGATCCCGCGCCCGCGCACTCGCCTTCTGGACCTGGTCGAGATGCTGCCGCACTTCGTCCGGATCGTCGGCATCCATCGCAGCCAACTCCGCGTACGCCATGATTGCGGTGAGGATGTTGTTGAAGTCATGCGCGATCCCACCCGCCAACTGCCCGAGCGCCTCGAGCTTCTGCGCCTGCCGCAATTGCGACTCCAGCTCCGCCTGCGCCTGCTCTGCGTCGATCCGCGCGGTCTGATCCTGCACCACCGTTAGAAAATAATCCGCCGCTCCATCCGGCTTCCGGATACAACGTACCGCGATGCTCGCATGCAGGACCGATCCATTCTTCCGCCGGTAGCGCTTCTCCAGCGAATAGGTGTCCACCTCGCCCGCCAGCGCCCGCTCCAACTGCCGCTCGTTTGACGCCCGATCGCCGTCCACCGTCAGATCGCTCCAGCGGGTCCCGCGCAGCTCGTCCCGCGTGTAACCGAGCATCTCGCACAGATGATCGTTCACCTCCAGCCAGTGCCGGTCCGGCGACGTGATGGCCATGCCGATCAGCGGCGACTCGAAATAACTCCGGAAACGCGCCTCGCTCTCCCGCAACGCCTGCTCCGCCGCTCGCTGCTCCGTCACATCGCGGATCACCAGCACCAGACACTGCCGCCCCCCGATCTCCACCGTCTCCGCCGCCAGCACGCACGGCCGTTCGCCACCCGACCGCGGCCTCGCCCGTGTCTCGAAATTCTTCACCGACCCTTTCGCCCGCAACGCCGCCAGCAACCGGTCCCGATCCTCCGGGTCCGCCCACAGGCGAAGTTCGCCCGACGTCCGCCCGATCACATCCGCCGCCTTGCAGGCAAACAACCGCTCGAACCCTTCGTTGATGTCGAGAAACTGACCGGTCTCCGCATCCGACACCGAGATCGCATCGGGACTCGACCGAAACGCCTTGGAAAATTTCTCCTCCGAAACCCGCAACGCCTGCTCCGCCTTCTTCTGCTCCGTCACATCGCGGGCAAATCCCGCGATGCGATGGATGCGCCCGTCGCCATCGCGAATCGGAACGAGGAAGGTGTGATACGTGCCGCCCCCCGGCGCATACGCCAGGCTCTCGACAAACTCGATCGGCCGCCCCTCGGCCAGACACCGCCTGTAGTTGTCGTTCAACTGCGCCGCCACCGCCGGCGGCAGCACATCCTGCGGCCGCCGCCCGCACGCCTTGATCGACGGCACACCCGTCATCGCCGCCGCCGCCGGATTGAATTCCTCAAAGATAAACTCCTTCGCCGCCGTCACCCGCATCGAAAAAATCGCCTCCGTGGTGTGCGCGAAAATCTCCTGCAACCGCTCCGTCGCATCCCGCGCCGACCGTTCGGCCTTCGTGTGCTCCACGTGCAGCAACAACTGTGTCGTGTGATCCGCCAGACTCCCCGCAAACGCGCATTCGTCCGCCGTCCACACGCGCGCTCCGCCGGTGTGCTCCAGACAAAACACGCCGACCACATAACCGCGAATCCGGATCGGCGCATCGAGCGTCGCCCGGACGCCATGCAGCTTGAAATATGGTTCAATCAAGTCCGCCACCCGTTCATCCGTGGCGACGTCCTCCACCGCCAGGCTCTTGCCCTGCTGGATGGCCGCGAAGTACGCCGGAAAAAATTCCCGGCTCAACGGCTGATCGGTGCCATGCACCCCGCTCGCGCGCTCGTACCGATCGGCACACACTAGGGTTCGTCCAAAATCGTCCAGCAGCCACACACTCGCGAGATCCACCTCGACCGCCCCCGCCGCCAGTTGCGTCAACCGCCGCACCGCCGCATCGAAATCTCCCGCCGCCGCCGATGGATCGCCCGCCAAAGTCGCCAACGCCTCCGCCTGCGTCTTCGTACGCCGCTGCCGGGCCGCCTCTTCCCGCTCCGTCCGCCACCTCGCCCCCGGATCGGTGATCGCCGCCAGCACGAAGGATTGATCGCCCAGATGCAGCGGACTGAGCGCCATCTCCACAGGCAGTTCGTCCCCGTTCCGCCGCACTACGCACAAATCCGGGGCGCTTCCGAAAGGTCGGGCCCGCGGTCCGGTAAAAAACTCCTCAAGAAACCGCGCCAGCCGCTCGTGCAACCGCGCCGGCAGCAACGCCTCCAGCGGCAGCGTCATCAATTCCTCCCGCGACCAGCCCAGCAACCGCTCTGCCTCCGCATTCGCCAGCCGAATACGCGCGCGCCGGTCCACCGCCACCAGCGCCACCGGCGATGCTTCCAGCACGGCATGAAGCGGCCCCTGCGGTTGCAGCAGTTCCGGAGAAAACGGGTTCGGTGTGAGTGGAGTCAAAGTGTCTTCGCGGAGACGGCGCCTGCACGCTCGTAAATACATCCCTTTTCGCGCGAGCAGCATGGTAACCGCGAAATGCGAGGGAAGCGAAAATCCATGCCAATTAAAAAAGTCGCGCCGCCTCCGACCCCAGACGCGCTTTACCCGTTCTTCACTGCTTCGAGCTCTTCCCAACGCGCAAACGCCGTCGCGTGCTCGCGCTCGATCTCGGCCAGCCGTGCTTCCGCCGCGCCGACCGCATGCCGGTCTTTGTGATAGAAACTCGCGTCGGATAACTTCCCCGCCAGTTCCGCCTGCTCGCGCTCCAGCCGCTCGATCTCGGCCGGCAATCCCTCCAGCTCCTTCATCTCCTTGTTCGTGAGTTTGCGCGCCTTCGCTTTCGCCGCACCCACATCTCCCCCGCCCGACGTCCTTCCCGCACCAACCGAAACCGCCGCTTTCGCCTCGGCCAGTTTCGCCTGCTTCGCCTTCTCGGCGACCCAGTCCGAATAACCGCCGACGTACTCCTCGATGTGGCCGTCGCCTTCGAAGACCATCGAGCTCGTCACGACGTTATCCAGGAAATCACGGTCATGGCTCACCAGCAGCAGCGTGCCTTTGTATTCAACCAGCAAATCCTCCAGCAGATCGAGCGTTTCGATATCCAGGTCGTTCGTCGGCTCGTCCATCACCAACACGTTCGCCGGTTTCGTGAACAGCCGCGCCAGCAACAACCGGTTGCGCTCTCCACCAGACAGCACTCGCGCCGGCGTGCGCGCACGCTCCGGCGAAAACAGAAACTCCTGCAGATAACTGATCACGTT
>CAMLSH010000035.1 GCA_946482625.1 uncultured Opitutaceae bacterium | reverse complement strand
CTCAAAGCACGTCGAGATCCGCCCGCGCCATCCGATCCAATCGCGCAAGCCCGGCGCTCACCACGTCCTCTGTCGGCCCTTCGACGAGCAGCCGCAGCTTCGCTTCCGTACCCGAGTAACGCACCAGCACCCGCCCTTGCTGACCGAGTTCTTTTTCCAACGTCTCGATCGCCACCGGCAGGTGCGGCAACGTCGCCAGTTCGCGCTTCTCGCGGACTTTTAAGTTCAACGTGCCCTGCGGAAATTTCTTCATCGCCCCGCGCAACTCCGAGAGCGGTTTCCCCGTCGCGATCATCACCTCGATCACCTTCAGCGCGGCCACCAGCCCATCGCCCGTCGGCGCAATCTCCGAACAGATCACGTGACCCGACGACTCCCCGCCGAGCGTCGCGCGCTCCAGCAGCATTCCTTCGAGCACATAACGATCGCCGACCGCCGTGCGCACCACGCGCCCACCCGCCGCGCGGATCGCCGCATCGACGCCGAGATTGCTCTGCACCGTCACGACGAGCGTCTTCTGAACCAACGTCCCTTGCGCCAACGCATGCGTGGCCAGGATCGCGAGGATTTCATCGCCATCGAGCACGCCGCCAACCTCATCGCACAACACGCACCGGTCGCCATCGCCATCGTGCGCGATGCCGAGCCGCGCACCCGTCTCACGCACACGCGCCGAGAGTTTTTCCGGATGTTCGCTGCCAACGCCATGGTTGATATTGTCGCCGTCCGGCAACCCGCCGATCAGCTCCACCTGCGCGCCGAACTCTCGCAACACCACCGGGCTCGTTGTGCACGTCGCGCCGTTGGCTGTATCCAAAACAACCTTCCATCCGCTCAACGCCCGCGCCGGCAGCAATCGCCGGACTTTGTCCAGATACGTCGCGAGTCCTTCCGCGCCGCGCAACGACCGGCGCTGCAACGCGACCGGCGGCTCCTCCGGCAGCAGTTTTTCCAGCTCCGCCTCCTGCGCGTCGGTCAGTTTCATACCGCTGCCCGCGAAAAATTTGATGCCGTTGTCCGCCGCCGGATTGTGCGACGCCGTGATCATCACACCGAGCACCGCACGCTCGCGCACCACCGCCGCCGCAACCGCCGGCGTGGGCAACACGCCCAGCGACACGCAGTCTACGCCGACCGACGCCATCCCCGCCGCGACCGCTTCGAGCAGGCTCTCGCCCGACGCCCGCGTATCACGACCGATCAGCACGCGTTGCACGCCGCCGCCGCCATGGGAAATGCGTGACACAAATCGCCCCGCCGCCACACCGAGCCGAGCCGCGAAGCTTTCATTGATGACTGGACCGCCGTACGGACCGCGCACGCCGTCCGTACCGAAATAGATGCGTTTCATGAACGATAAAATTCCCGTGTCGCCGCGATCTTCGCCTGCACCGCGCCTCCGAGCAGCAGCTCGCGCGCATGCGCCACACCCTCAGCGATGCTCGCGGTTTTGCCGCAAACCCACATCGCCGTCGCCGCGTTGAACACGATCGTGTCCACCAAACCCGCCGGCCCGCGTCCCGCGAGGATCGCCTCGGTGATCGCGAGATTCTGAGCGAGATCGCCGCCCTTGAGATCGTCAAAACTCGCCGCGGAGAAACCGTGTTCGCGCGCGTCCCACACTCCATCGATTCCGCGCAACCGCCCCGCGCCGCGCACGCGATTCGGCGTCGCTGTCGTGAGTTCGTCGATACCGCGTCCCTCGCCCAGCACGCCATGCGCTGCGAGGCCCGCCGTCGTGCCCAGCGCATCGAGCGCTTCCGCCAGCTTCGGCACCCACGCTTCCGAAAACACGCCGAGGATCACATGCGCCGGCCGCCCCGGATTGATCAACGGCCCGAGAATGTTGAACACCGTACGCTGCCCTTTCGCCGCAAGCGCTTTTCGCACCGGACCGATGTGCTTGAACGTCGGGTGATACGCCGGCGCGAAGAAAAACGCGTAGCCGAGCTCCCGCAGCGCGCCGCGAATTTTTTCATGCGACGCCTCCAGATTCACCCCGAGCGCCGCGAGCAAGTCCGCGCTCCCGCATTTCGAGGTGATACCGCGGTTGCCGTGCTTCATCACCGGCACGCCCGCCGATGCGAGCGTGAGCACGACAAGACTCGAAATATTAAAACCGCCCGCGTGATCGCCGCCCGTGCCCACGATGTCGATCGCCTGCGCCGCCCACTCGCCGACACCGGGGTCGATCGCTACCGCGCGAAACTCCCGCGCAAACGCCGCCACTTCCGCCGCCGTCTCGCCCTTCAGCGCCAGCGCGGTCAAAAACGCGCCCTTCAGCTCGTCTCCGGTTTCCGGTGACGCCAGCGCTTTTGCGGCCACGGCAATCTGCCCGGGAGAAAGCTCCATGCGGGCATCCAGACGACGCGTGAGGTCAACGAGTTCGGACATGCGCGCGCATGCAAAGGGAAAAGCCTTCCGCGAGAAAAGCATAAACTCGACAGAGGCTCTCTCATCTATGAGCTACCGCCCGTGTTTCGCCTGTCATTCTTCCTCTCCACGTTCGTGCTCGGATTTTCCGCGCTCCGGGCAGAACCCACCGCCGTCGACTTGGCTCCGCCCGCGCAAACCGCGCTGGCCACGCCCGCTCCGCACACGATTGCCGGCGACCAGCTCAGCCTCGGCGATTCGATCATCTTGGGCCTCGTCGAAGGCATCACTGAGTTCCTTCCCGTTTCTTCCACCGGCCACCTGATTCTCGCGAGCCGAGCGCTCGGCCTCGAAGGCACCGCCCCGCTCTACGACGAGCACGGCCAAATCATGTGGCATAAGAAACCCTCGGAGGAAAACCCCGAGGGCGTCCCGCTCACCTTGACGCTCGCCGCCGACACGTACGCGGTGGTCATCCAGGTCGGCGCCATCGCCGCTGTCGTATTGCTCTACTGGGGACAACTGATCGGCATCCTCCGCGGCCTCGGTGGAAAAAACGCCGCCGGCCTACGCCTCCTCCGCAACATCATCCTCGCGGTCTTCCCGTGCGCCATCGCCGGCCTGACGCTCGGTGATTGGATCGACGAAAATCTCTTTTCCCCGCGCGCCGTAGTCGTCGCACTCGTCAGCGGCGCCGTGATGATGTTCGCCGCCGAGCGCTGGCGCCGCCAGCAAACCGGCACGACCGAGTCCCGTCGCGAGCCGTCCGATCTCACGCCGAAACAAGCGCTCGGCATCGGCCTCATGCAATGTCTCGCGCTCTGGCCCGGCACCAGCCGGTCAATGGTGACGATGGTCGGCGGCTACTTCGCCGGCCTCAGCCCGGCGCGCGCCGCCGAATTCAGTTTTCTCGTCGGCCTGCCCACGCTCGCAGGCGCCGCCTTGCTCAAAGGCATGAGCGCCGGCCCCGCCATGATCGCCGTCTTCGGCTGGCCTCACGTGATCGTCGGGACCGTCGTCGCCGCGATCTCCGCCGCCATCGCCGTGAAATTCTTCGTCAGTTATCTCGGCCGTCACGGCCTCGGTGTCTTCGCGATCTACCGCATCATCCTCGCCGGCCTGGTCGCCTGGATGCTCTTCTAACCAGAAAGACTGCGTCGCCTCCCTCTTCTGCCGACTCCCGGACGCAGCCGGGCTTGGAAAAACTGCATCACCTGCGGCCAATCGCCGCTTGACGCACTTCGACGCCGCCTTTTACTCCGGCACCTTTCAACTCGTCACAAGGGCGTCACCAAGGCGTCCGCCACACTCCTTTTAATCCACTCCCACCATGGCTAATCCGAAACGCAAACAGTCCAAACGCCGCAGCGCCAACCGTCGTGCTGCCAACGCTTTCAAAGCTCCGCAGATCGCCAAGGACCCGACCGACGGCAGCGCGTTCATCCCGCACCGCGTCAATCCGAAGAACGGCATGTACCGCGGTCGCCAGGTCCTCAACATCGAGGCCTAAGTCTCCACGCTCCTCCTAAACCATCCTTTGTGATGGGTACCAGCAACGGCGCCAAAGGTCGTATCGCGGTCGATGCCATGGGCAGCGACCTTGGCCCGCCCGAAGTCGTCGCAGCCGCGAAACTCGCTCTCGACGAGTTTCCCGACATCAGTCCGATCACGCTCGTCGGCAATGAGGCGGTTCTCAAACCGCTCATCGCCGAAGCCGGATTAGCAGGCCATGAAAAATTGGCCATTTTCCACGCCTCTGAAGTCATCACGATGGATGACAAACCGTTGCAGGCGCTGAAACGAAAGAAAGACGCCTCGATGCTCCGCGCTATCGAGCTCGTCAAAAGCGGTGAAGCTGGCGCAGCCGTCAGCTGCGGTAACACCGGTTGCCTCGTCGGCGCTGGCATCCTCAAACTCCGCACGCTCGAGGGCATCGACCGCGCCGCGCTCGCCCCCGTCATCCCGCGCGCAGGTGGCCATTTCATCCTCATCGACGCCGGCGCCAATCCCGAGGCCAAGCCTGATCATCTCGTTCACAACGCCATCCTCGGCTCCCATTTCTGCCGCATGGAGCTCGGCGTCGAACGCCCCCGCGTCGGCCTGCTCACCATCGGCACCGAAGAAGGCAAAGGAAACGCGCTCATCGCCGAAACCCACGAAGCGCTCAAACGCATCGGCGACGTGATTCACTACATCGGGCCCGTCGAAGGTTTTCAGGTTTTCTGCGACGAAGTGGACGTCGTCGTGTGCGACGGTTTCGTCGGCAACATCTGTCTCAAGAGCTGGGAGTCCCTCGCGAAGTTTTTCAGCAACGAACTCAAGTCCCAGCTCAAGGCCAACCCGCTGCGCCTCGCCGGCGGCCTGCTCGCCAAAGGCGCGTTCGATGCCCTTCGCAACCGCATCAAACCCGAACGCTACGGCGGCGCTCCCCTCCTCGGACTCCGCGGAAATCTTATCAAAGCCCACGGCTCGGCCAACCGCCAGGCCCTCAAAAACGCGATCCACGACGCCAGCGAGATGATCAAGACCGACCTGAACCACCGCATCGAGGCCGACATCGCTCGTGCCAACGACGCCCTTCACCAGGTCGTGGCCTGATCGGCGCAACCCCGCGCCCACCCTCGTTTCCGCTGCGTCATGGCCACACCTACAATTGCGATTCTCGGCACCGGTTCTTACGCCCCCGCCCGCGTGATGACCAACGACGATCTCTCGAAGATCGTCGATACGTCGGACGAGTGGATTTTCACCCGAACCGGCATCCGCCAGCGCCGTATCGCCGCGGACAACGAAACCACCTCCGATCTGGCCACGCACGCCGCCCGCGCCGCGCTGACCGACGCCGGACTCACCGCTGCGGACATCGATCTGATCATCGTCGCCACACTGACGCCCGACATGCCCATGCCGGCCTGCGCGACGATCGTGCAGGCCAAGCTCGGCACCAAGGCCCACGCCGCCAGTTTCGATATCAACGCCGCCTGCTCCGGTTTCCTTTACGCGCTCGACACCGCTTGGGCGATGCTCGCCTCCGGGCGTTACCACCACGCCCTCGTCATCGGTGCGGAAAAAATGTCCAACGCCCTCGACTGGAAAGACCGCACCACCTGCGTTCTTTTCGGCGACGCCGCCGGCGCAGTCGTTCTCGGCCCTTCCCGCGGAGACGGCGCCCGCCTGATTGGCGCCAAGCTCTACTGCGAAGGCGGCATGGAAGACCTCCTCTGCATCCCCGGCGGCGGCAGCGCGCGCCCGCTCACCGCGGCCACACTGAACAACGGCGACCGCTTCATCAAAATGAAGGGCCGCGAGGTTTTCAAAGTCGCCGTCCGCGAGATGGAAGATGCCGTCGAGGAAATCTTGGAACAACACGCACTCGCCGCCGATCAGATCGCCTGCGTGATTCCCCATCAGGCCAACCTCCGCATCATCGAGGCCATCGCCAAAAGCCTTAAGCTCCCGCTTGAGCGCTTCTTCGTGAACGTCGATCGCTACGGCAACACCTCCGCTGCCTCCATCCCACTTGCCCTCGACGAAGCCCGCAAAGCCGGCCGCGTCAAACGTGGCGACATCACTCTACTCGTCGCCTTCGGGGCGGGCTTGACCTACGGGTCTGCACTGGTTCGCTGGTAATTTCTTTCTCAAAAATGTCCCTCCTCGCGCTTCGCCGGTCGCCCCTCGGGCTTGTTGTCATTGCCCTCGTATTCACCCTTTCCGGACGTCTCGGCGCCGAGTTGGTCTGGTCCCCAGACACCGGTTGGAAAGTCGAAGGCGGCGTTCTCTCCGGCCTCGGACCGACCGATGGCAAAAACGCGCTCGATCTGATGAACAAGGCCCGCGCCGCTGAGGAGAAAGAGCGCACCCGCTCGGCCATCCGCTCCTACAACAAGGTCGGCAAGAAATACACCAACTCGGTCTACGCTCCCGAAGCACTCTACCGTTCCGCCAAGCTCCGCCTCACCCAGCGCAAATACAGCAAGGCCTTCGATACGTTCCAGCAGGTCATCTCCCGCTATCCAAACACGCCCCGCTTCAATGAGATCGTCGGCGAACAATATCGCATCGCCAGCGCCCTCCTCGACGGCGCCCGCGGCCGTTTCCTCTGGATTTTCCCCGGTTTCACCAACCGCGAAAAGTCCGTCGAGTACTTCGAGATCATCCTCTTCAACGCTCCCTACAGCGACTACGCGCCGCTCGCGTTGATGAACATCGCCCGCGCTCACCAGCGCTTCGATAACACCGACTACGCGATCGACGCCCTCGACCGCCTCATCAACAACTATCCGCAAAGCGTCCTCACGCCCGACGCTTACCTGAAACTCGCCCAAGCCCACGCCGGCCTCGTTGACGGCCCGTACTACGATCAAGAGTCCACGCGCCAGGCGATCACCTACTTCGAGGATTTCATGATCCTCTACCCGAGCGACAACAACGTCGCCGACGCCGAAAAAGGCCTCGCGCACATGAAGAACGAGCTCGCCGAAAGCAAAATGAAGATCGGCGATTTCTACTTCTACAAACGCGACAACTTCAAAGCAGCCCGCGTCCTCTACAACGAAGCCATCACCGCGTATCCGGACTCCGAGGTCGCCGGCCGTGCCCGCGTCCGCCTCACCGATGTCGCCGCAGCCGAAGAAAAAGCCGCGGCCGACGCCGCTTCGCCCAAGAAGAAAAAACGCTTCCTCTTCTTCTGAGTCATCCCCACGACTCACCCGCCCATTTCAAACGCGCCTTTCCCGAGGCGCGTTTTTTATTGTCCCTCTCAGGGATCGCCGCCGCTCACCGGCTTTCGAATTCCGATCGTTGCCCGCAAAAAAATCCGTGCTCATCCGCATCATCCGTGGTCAATTCCCTTCTCCCATGCGTCTCCTTTTCGCCGCTGTTACCCTCCTCCTCGCCGGCTTCAGCCTCTCGGGCTGTTCGCACTACCAGCTCGGCACTGAAGGCAAACTGACCTTCACCCGCCTTTACATCGCTCCCGTCGAAAACAAAGCCGCGCTGCCCCAAGCCACCGCGATTTTCTCCACGCAGCTCCGCGACGCCTTCCTGCGCGACAGCCGCGTAGTTCTCGTCAACTCCCCCACCGAAGCCGACGCCACGCTCACCGTTTCGCTAAGCCGCCTTTCCCGCGCGGTCGCCACCGCTCGCCCCGACGACACCGGCCTCGCCCGCAAATTCGAAATCACCATCCACACACTTTGCACCCTGCGCGACAATCGCACCGGCACGAATCTCTTCGAAAATCGCCCCGTCGATGCGATGCGCCAGCTTTTCACCACCCCGTCGCCGGCCGTCAGCGAGAGCGACCAACTCCAGGCCGAGTACAACCTGATGCCGCACCTCGCGCAGGCCCTCGCAGACCGCGTCGCGCATACCGTCCTCGACGTCTGGTGATCCGGCCCCAATCACCTGAGGGCCCCGCACACCGCTTGCGACCAACGACCAACTACCAACGACTAACCACCTCCGCCCGCTGACCGCCTTCATGCACGCGCCCATTCTTGCCCCTTCCATTCTCGCCGGCGACCACGCCAACCTCGCCGCGAGTGCCGCCATCGTCGAGCAACTCGGCCTCAAATGGATACACCTCGACATCATGGACGGCCACTTCGTCCCCAATCTTTCCTTCGGCCCGCAAACCGTCGCCGCACTCCGTAAGAACTCGAAGCTCTTCTTCGACGTCCACCTGATGCTCAGCGAACCGCCCCGCTACATCGAGGCCTTCGCCAAGGCCGGCGCCAACCTGATCAGCATCCACATCGAGCCCGAGTACGACCACGCCGCGACGCTCACGCGCATCCGCGAACTCGGCTGCCAGCGCGGCCTCGTCCTGAATCCCGGCACGCCCGCCTCCGCCATCGAACACCTTCTCGACCAAGTCGAACTCGTGCTCGTCATGACCGTCCAACCCGGTTTTGGCGGCCAATCCTTCCGCCGCGATCAACTCGAAAAAATCGCCCGCATCGCCGCGTTGCGCCGCGAACGCGGCCTGAATTTCCGCCTCGAAGTCGATGGTGGCATCGATCTCGCAACCGGCGCCGAATGCCGTGCCGCCGGCACGGATACCTTTGTTGCGGGCACCTCATTCTTCAACGCCCCCGACCGTCAGGCCTACGCCGCCGCCATCGCGAGCTTGTGATCTTCCGAATGTAGGCGGGGTGCCCCCACCCCGCATGACGACGATTCCGCTTACGACCCCGATGCGGGGTGAGGGCACCCCGCCTACATCGGAAACGCTACGCTTCCTCACCGCCCCGCCCGCTTCGCCAACTCCTCGGCCCGTCGGTACTGCGCGCGAAAAACATCGCCCAGCTCCTTCGCGAGCCGGATCTCCTCCGCCTTGTTCTTGGAGGTCACCGCCGCACGGATGCGCCCACTCGTCCCCTCGTAGTTCACCGCCGACAAGTCCTGCATCACCGCCAGCGCCTCAGCCGGCATCCCCGCAGCGATGATCGCGCGCCAGGCAGACGACAACTCCTGATGCGTATCCAGACACATCACGCGGATCACAAAAGACATCTCGCGAAACAAATTCCCCGTCCACGCCGTGCGATAAACCAGCTGCTCCGCCGTCGCGAACGGCTGATCACCCGGATCTGTCCGCAACGCTTTCAGCGCCTCGTCCTCATAAAAATCCCGCCGCACCGGCAGCCGTCGCAGCGCAAACCGCTCCGGCCCACCCGGAGCGCCCGGTTTCAGATTCCAGAGTTTCTGTCCGTCCATCGACAACACGTACTCGACGAATGCCTCCGCCGCCGCCCGATTCTTCGCGCCGCGCAGAATCGCGATCGGATCGACCGAACTCACCGACCCGCCCTCCGGCGAAAAATACGCCAGCCGCCCCGGGCCGTCGCGTCGCACGACCGCCTCTTCCTGCTGCCGCCCATAAAAATCGATGCACATCCCCGCCGCCGAATTCCCCTGAGCCACATCGATCGGCGGCTTCTGCGACGTATCCGTAAAGTAACGCGCATTGGCCCCGATCACCTGAAGGAGTCGCATCCCTTCGACCCACCCCTCGCTCACCGCCCGCGCTTCGATCGTCTTCAACGCCCCCGCGGCCGTCGTCGTATTCTCCCCCGTCAACGCCACCAGCCGCTTCTGCATCTGCTGCTGGATCACGTTTTCAAACGCCTTGGCGATCGACCCGCTCTTCGTCGGATCGGCCAGCGCGACTTCGCCAACCAGTCGCGGATTTTTCAAATCCTCCCACTGCTTCGGCGGCTCCACACCCAGCCGCTTCAACGCGTCCAGATTAACGAGCACGCCGTAACTGCTCAGCACCGCGCCGATCCAGCGTCCTTGCCGGTCCCAGTACTGCTCGCCGGCGAACTCGTACGGGATCACCTCGTCCCGAAACCACTCGGGATGCTTCCTCATCACCGTGCTCTCCACGAGCCTCCCCGCCTGCGCCTGCTTGATAAAGTCGTACGTGCCGCCGCCAAAAAACACGTCGATGCCACAGCTGACTTCCGAGTTCAAAAACAACTCCCGAGCCGCCTTCGCATCAGCGCCCGCATCCACCGGCAGCCGATGATTCTGAAACCCCGCCTGCACCTCGCTGCTCCACTTGCGGCCCAGCTTTTTCGTCCAATACAGCTCAAACGCCGCCGTGTATTCGCCTTCCAAGAAACGCGCGATCTCGCTCGTGCCGCCGATCACCCGCCAGTCGATCGCGATCGTTTTGCCCGTCCGCTTTTTGTACCAGTCGCGAAACCCCACGCCGAATTCGTGACGCAACGCCTCATTGTGCGGCGTGATGATAACAAGGGTCTCATCCGCGCGCTCGCGCTCCGCTTTCTTCGGCCGCAACACAAACGGCAACGCCACCACCGCGACCAGGGTGAAGATGATGAGAAAACGTTTGGCCATCGCGACAGCGCCGGCGGCGAAGCCGGCTAGGGTTTAGTCCAGCAACACGACCACGTCGTCCACCTCGGCGCTCGCGTACAAAATCTTTTCCGCCGATCGCCCGATGAATCGCGGATTCAGTTCGTAGATCTTCAACGCCTCGCCGCCCTTGGCCGGCACGAAGCCGTACTGCGCGACCTCGCCGAGGTAAACCGCCTCGCCGATCCGACCGGCCACGCAATTTACATCCCGCGCGTCACTGCCGAGTTTCCAGCACTCGGGGCGCACCGAAACCGTCACCTCTGCGCCCACCGCCGGAATCCGCGACGGATCGCCCGGCAGTCCTTCGAAGCGCCCGATCGGCGTCTCCACAAAAATGTGCCCGCCTTCGACGTCCTTTACCGTTCCGGTGATGAAATCGGTTTCTCCGATAAAGTTAGCCACCGTCTTCCGCGTCGGCCGCCGGTAAACTTCGCGTGGCGTACCCACTTGCAGGATATGACCGCTCTCGAGGATCGCCATCCGGTCCGAGATCGAAAGCGCCTCCTTCTGATCGTGCGTCACGTACACCGTTGTCAGGTTGAATTCTTTGCACACCCGGCGGATCTCCGTGCGCATTTCGAGGCGCAGTTTGGCGTCGAGATTCGAAAGCGGCTCATCCAACAGCAGACAACGCGGCCGGATCACCAACGCCCGCGCCAAGGCCACCCGTTGCTGTTGCCCGCCGGAAAGTTGATTCGGCTTCCGCTCCGCGTAGTTGCCCATCCGCACCGATTCGAGCGCCTCGGCCACTCGCTTTTTAATCTCGGCGCGCGGCACTTTTCGCTCCTCCAAGCCGAACGCGACATTCTCCGCCACGTTCATATGAGGCCAGAGCGCGTAGCTCTGAAACATCATGCCCGTATTCCGCTTATGCGGCTCCAGCCGCGTCACTTCGTCCTCGCCGAAAAGAATACTGCCTTCCTCCGGAATGTAGAATCCGGCGATGCTGCGCAGCAGCGTGGTTTTTCCGCAACCGCTCGGACCGAGCAGGAAAAACAGTTCGCCCGGCCGAATAGTCAGATCGAGACCGTGCAGGGCAACGGTGGAGCCGAAACGCTTGGTGAGATTCTGGATGCGGATCGAAATCATGCCTCGGACGAAGACGGCGGAAGCAAGATTTCAGCCACGGATGAGTCAAAGGAATAAACCCTGCTTGGCAGGGCGGAAGCTGTTGCGAAACAACCGCACGGTTCCATAACGCATCTCTTCCTTTTCCATGTCCAAAGCCCTCATCCGTCCCGCCCACGCCGACCTCGAAACCGTCCTCGTGTCAGAGGCCGCCATCAAGCGCCGGCTCAAGAAGCTCGGGGCCGACATCTCCGCGATCTACGGGAAGGAAGAGATCACCGTCGTCGCCATCATCAACGGCGCGATTCTTTTCACTGCCGACCTCCTCCGCCAGATTTCCAATCCCGTCCGCCTCGATTGCATCCGCGTCTCCAGCTACCGCAACGAAACCAAGTCCCACGGGAAACCGAAGCTCCTCCACAGCCTTTCGCTCGATCTCACCAACCGCCACGTTCTCCTGATCGACGACATTCTCGACACCGGGAAAACGCTCTCCGTCGTCGTCGACATCATCAAGAAACTGAATCCCGCCAGCGTCCGCACTTGCGTGCTGCTCGATAAAAAAGGCCGACGCGAAGTCGACTTCACCGCCGATCTGGTCGGCTTCGAGATCCCCGACAAATTCGTCGTCGGCTACGGCCTCGATTTCGCCGAGCGCTACCGGAACCTCCCCTGCATCGGCGTCCTAAAGCCCACGCTACAAAATCCACCCGAGTGGGCCTGACTTTTCCGATGGAGGCGCGACACCCCCGTCGCGCAGTTCGATCCCGCGGCATCTCACGCCCGCCGCATAAACGCCTCGACCGCTTCCCCCAGCGGCAGCGCGCGCCCTGCCTGCACCAGTTCCGCGTTGAATTGCTGAAACGGCACGATGTGAAACGCCGCCGTCTCCACTTCGCGCATAAACAGCCGCGCCATCGGTCCCGCCTCGTCCAGATACCCGCTCTCGCGAAACCGCCGCAACGTGACCGCGACATCGTACGCCACTGCGTGATGCTCCGCACGCCACGCTCCGCCTCGCCGCTCCATCACGACAAATTGCGCCTTCACCGTGCCATCGAGCGGCAGCCCGATCGCCCCGCTCGTCACAATCGTCCGGTCGCCCCAAAGCCGCACGCCGGCATAGTGATTATGCCCGCGCACGATCCAACGCTCCGCAGCCCCGGCAAACATCGGCGCGATCTCCTCGTCGCTCGTGTACGGAAAAATCAAATCGTTGTCGCTGCGCGCCGAGCCGTGAACGACCAGCAAGTCCTCCGCGCCCGCAATCCGCAGCACCGCCGGCAATGCCGCCAGCTCGCGTCGATTGGCCTCTCCCAGTTGCGCCGCCGCATACTGCACCGGACCGAACTGCGGCGAACTCCACTCCGGCTTCGCCCGCTGCGTGCCCAGATCGAACACGTAACGCTCATGATTCCCCCGCAACACTGGACACTTCAGTGCCTTGACCCGCTGCCAGCATTTCAACGAATCCGGCGAGCCCACGACGACATCGCCCGCAACCACGACCTGATCGACACGCAACGCGTCCACCCGCTCAAGCGCCGCCTCCAAGGCGGCCAGATTCCCGTGAATATCGGCAAGGATCGCGATGCGCATCCGCGACTGCTGCCCGTCGATGCGCTTCGCATCAACTCACAAAAAAGCCGGCGCGAACCGCAGCTCGCACCGGCCCGACGTTTGTCTCTTACGGGCGGCCATTAAAGACCGCCAGGCTTTCACCGGCAACCGTCGTACCCAGGTCCCACATACACGACGCGGTTGCGACTCGGATAATAGGCGGGCTGACGCACAACGACCGTGCGACGGTGATGATGATTTCCGTGAGAGTGAACGATTACGCGACGCGGCGGCGGACAAGGGTCAACGACCACGACGGTCCGGCGCGGCGGCTCGCAACGCGGCGGCGCCACCACAACCACCCGTCCCGAGCCACGCCGGTAGGAAGACGATTCATAGTAAACCGGTCCCGATGGAACCGGCGGGGCGTAGGCGCGATTCTCATAGCGCGAAGGAACCGTGGCCGCGCTCCACACGACTCCGGCCGCCGCTCCGATGAGCGCACCTTCGAGGGGCTTGTCATTATTCTCGCCGATGATCGCACCGGCGATGCTGCCAACCAAAATGTTACGAGCCGTTTGAGGCTGAAAAACCTGCGCGCCAGCCGAAGCAACCAAGCCGGCCACACAGGTGAGCGAAAGCAGTAATGTTTTCATACGGGAGCTAAGACGCCCGCCCGGGCAAAAAAGTTAACGCCGAGCAACTTTTTCCAAAAATCAGGGAACCTGATAGCTGGTCTTCGCTTTTCTCCGATGGAGGCGCGACGCCCCCGTCGCGCAAACGCCCGCCCGCTTTCGGCTTCTTACCCGCGTCTCCCCATTCGCGGTCATCAGCGTCCATTCGCCGTTAAAAACTCTCCGCCAGCTCCGCGCCAAATCTCACCGCCACTTCCGCCCGCCGCCCGCGCCCTTTTTCACGCCCGACTTCTTCGTCGATTTCGAGAGCTTCTTAAAATCGCCCGTCTTCAACGCCGTGATCTGATCGCGCAACAACGCCGCCCGCTCGAACTCCAGCCGGCCCGCCGCTTCCGTCATTTCGTCTTCGAGTTCTGCGATCACCGCCGCCACTTCGTCCGCGCCGCCTTCAGCCACGCCCATCGGTTCCTCTTCGCGGCCGCTGCCATCGTACACATGCAAACTCGCCTGCGCCGACCGCTTCACGCTGCGCGGCGTGATGCCGTGCTCCAGATTGTACGCGATCTGTTTCTCGCGCCGATACGCAGTGATCTCCTGCGTCTTGCGAATCGAGTCCGTGATCTTGTCCGCGTAAAAAATCACCCGCCCGTTCTCATGACGCGCCGCACGTCCCGCCGTCTGCACGAGCGAGGTCTCGCTGCGGAGAAAACCTTCCTTGTCCGCATCGAGAATCGCTACGAGCGCCACCTCCGGCAGATCGAGTCCTTCGCGCAACAAATTGATGCCGATCAGCACGTCGAAATTCCCCAACCGCAGATTGCGCAAAATCTCCACGCGCTCGATCGCATCGATGTCCGAGTGCAAATACTCCACCCGTATTTTCGCCTCACGCATGAACGTCGTGAGATCTTCCGACAACCGCTTCGTCAACGTCGTCACGAGCACGCGTTCGCCTTTCTCCGTCGCGCGCCGCACTTCGGCGATCAGATCTTCGACCTGCCCTTTCGTCGGCCGGATCGTGATCTCCGGATCGACCAGACCCGTCGGCCGGATCAACTGCTCCGCGATCACCGCAGACTTCTCCAACTCGTACTTCGCCGGCGTCGCCGACACATACAGCGTCTGACCGGTGACGCTAAGAAACTCATCGAACGACTGCGGCCGGTTCTCCATCGCGGACGGCAGCCGAAAACCGAAATCGACCAGCGTCTGCTTACGCGCCTTGTCGCCGTTGTACATCGCGCCCACCTGTGGAATCGTCGCGTGGCTCTCGTCGATGAAGAGCATGAAATCCTTAGGAAAGAAATCGATGAGGCAAAACGGCCGCTCCCCCGGCCGGCGTCCCGCTAGATGCATCGAGTAGTTTTCGATCCCGTTGCAGAAGCCCATTTCCTGAAGCATCTCCAGATCGTAGTTCGTCCGCATGCGGATGCGCTGCGCCTCGAGATACTGTCCTTTCGCCTCGAAATACGCCACACGCTCGTCGAGCTCGCGTTTGATCCCCACGATCGCGCCTTCGAGCTTGTCCTTCGAGGTCACATACTGATTCGCCGGATACAGGTCGAATTGGTCCAGCGTCCGCAACGTCTGCCCCGTCAGCGGTTCGAACTCCGTCAGCCCATCGATCTCGTCACCAAAAAACTCCACGCGAAGCCCGTGCTCAAGATACGCCGGCATGATGTCCACGACGTCGCCCCGCACCCGAAACCGCCCGCGCACCAAATCGTAGTCGTTGCGCTCGTA
>CAMLSH010000034.1 GCA_946482625.1 uncultured Opitutaceae bacterium | reverse complement strand
TCTGGCTACACCGCTACAACTGGCACCGCCCTCACCGCTCTCTTAACCGCTGCACTCTATCTCCAGACTCCACTTGGGAGGACAACCTCTTGACGACTGAAAGTTAGACATAGCAGCTGCTAAAGACAAAGGCGCGCGGTTTCCGCCGGGAAACAGCAATTCCGAGGGGTGAAGCATAAAATCGAACTGTAAGAATTGTGGCTATTTGCACGGGTTCCCTCTTTCTCAAATTTTCCTGCCAGTCCGATTCTTGCATCCCCGCGCTCACGTCTCCCCTCGCACGTGGGCGATTTTCCCCAACCAGCTGATTGTTTGCGTACCGTCAGAGTCTCCTTCAGGGTTACGCATTCGATTTGCGGGCTAGAAAGTGCACGGAGCGGTCTGTCACCCAAGCAACCTCCAACTGAACATCGTATGAAATTATTCCCTTGGGAAGTCCGTAACTCGTCCCGCATTTTCGCGGCGGCCTGCGTGGCTTCGTTAACCCCAACCATTTGGGCACAGCAAGTGCCTCCAGCCGCAGCCCCCAAAAATCCGGGGGTGATTGCTTCTGAAGAAACCAAGAAAGCTCCCTCGAATCAGGAGGTCGCGAGTAAAGAGGTCCTCGATTCAGGCGATATGATCGTTTTGTCGCCGTTTGAAGTTACCGCCTCGAATAACGGCTACATGGCTACGAACTCCACGTCGGGGACGCGCTTGAACAGCAGTCTCGCGGACATAGCGTCTCCTATTTCCGTGGTCACAAAACAGCAGCTAACAGATATGGCTTCTGTTGATATTAATGATATTTTTAGATCCGAAGCCAATGTTGAAGGGCTCTTTCAGTACACTGAGTTTGGCTTTGATCGTGGTAGTGTAGTCGACACGGTTTCGAATAATCCTGAGTCAGCCAACCGTATCCGTGGCATGGGGGCCGCAAATATTTCCTACTCAGGAAATTCGATGAGTTCTTCTGTTCCGATCGACACTTACAATGTCGACTCGGTAGAGATCAGCCGCGGCGCCAACTCCAATATATTTGGCATCGGTTCTACATCAGGAACGGTTAATATCAATGTTGCTGAAGCGAATACTACAAAAGATTTTAGCAAGATTTCTATTCAAGGGGATAGTTATGGTGGAAAACGCGCGACTTTTGATTTTAATCGCCCGCTTTTCCGCGATAAGCTGGGTATCCGTATTCTTGGAGTTCATGATGAACTGGGTTTCATCAGAAAGCCTTCCTATGACAAGACCAAGAGGTTTACTGTTGCGCTTCGCGCGCAACCATTTCGAAACACGACATTCAAGATTTCGTACGAGACATATAGGAATGCTGCATCACGGCCCAATATGATGACGCCAAGAGAGGTTATCAGTTTGTGGCAAGACCGGGGGGCATATACATGGAATCCATCCAACTTCACCGTGTACGATTCAAGCGGCGCACCCATCTCACAGGTTCTCGGTAACGACGCTGGCGCTATTTTGTTACGAGATACTTACGGACTTCTTGGTGGTTCGCGAATTGGTGGATCAAATCAAGTCCGTCCGACGATTGGTTATTCGTCAGGCGTGGCTTCTTACTTTGTCAGCTCCCAGACGGGGGCCAACGGCAATCAGCGGTTGGTCTGGAACAATCCGGTAGTCGTACGGACGCAGGTCGATGACATCAATCCAGTAACCGGTCTGCCATATGGATCACTTTTTTCCACCATCGACAATCTTGTTTCCGTACATGGTGATGAAGGTAAAGCGATGTATGATTGGACTGAGTATAATTTGAACGCGGCTAACTACGCCCGGAAGTCGTCCGATATGACGAAGTTCCAGTTGGAGCACAGCTTTTTCAGGACGGATACCCAGCAGCTTGCAGCGCAAGTGAGCGGATTTTATGAGAAGGTTCAGAATGACTCATGGAATTTCATTGGTAACGGCGGCGACGGTATAGCTGCTGTTCTTGATGTCGACGTCAACCGGACGCTGACCGATGGTTCGCCGAATCCAAATTATCTGCAGCCTTTCTTCTCGGGGTTCCAGCCACAGCGTTATCGTAGGCCGGAAAACAACTTCACCAATAAGGCGCAGCTAGCGTATCTGATAGATTTCAGAGAAAAACGCGGAATTCTCCGGCATCTAGGAAAACATAATTTTCTCGGTTACGGCGAATATCGGGAGCGTCAATATTCCCCGAGTGCGCTACGTTATCGCTCAGCAATCATACCCCAAAATATCTATTCTTCTTTGTTTTATCAGCCTGCCCAAGTCCCAGCGGGGTATCTTCAATTCCCCAGCGATAATCTAACGGGCTTTAACACACGATACTATCTTGGCGATGGTTCGGGCCTTAACGTTGATTCACCCTCTTCGCGACCGATCGGCAACTCGCCAGTTCTTTATCGCTATCATGGCGGCAGCACTAACGCAGCAGTCGGTGTTCCGGTCGGCTGGCGTAGCCAAGAGGTCACGATTGGAACGCCATATTTTGCGATCGGCACCGAAAAGAACGAGATTCGTACCAAGGGTCTTATCTGGCAGGGGTTCTTTTGGGGTGATCGGATTATACCGACGATCGGCTATCGTGAGGATAAATACAGAGCCGCTGCCAATAAAGCATTTCCAGTGGAACAGGTCGGCACCACTATTGGTGGCACGGCAACTACGTTGACCACGACGACAGTCTTCGCGGGCGTCCCGGAAGGTAATGAGTTCAATTTCCAGGATGACTATCGGATTGTTGATCCCAAAACGGGTGCGACCGAGCGTCGAGGCTTGACACGTCAGCAGGGGATCGTGGTGAAACCATTTAAGTGGTTGCATCTTACCTACAATCAGTCTGACAGTTTTGAGCCTGTCGGCTACGCGGTGGATACATTGGGAGATGTTTTGCCGAATCCGACTGGAGAGAGTCGCGATTATAGTATTCGTTTCAACCTCCTGTCGGACAAGCTCTGGATCAGCTTGAATCGCTATGAGGCGAAACAGACCAATTCCCGATACGGGAACGCAAGCGTCCTCGCGACCCGAGCATTCCGGTACGATTTCGATACTGGAGTCGGCGCTGACGATCAGGGTACGGTTGGCGGCATTGGTGGAACTGATTTGTTCGACTTCTATTATTTGAATATTGTTGGCAATGGAGGAACTGAGCCCGGAGATCCGACTTATCGTGCCAACAATGGCTTGGACACTACTCAGAAGGTAACCGATCACATTTACGGCCTTATGGGTTATACCAAGGAGCAGGTTTCGAAAACGAACGGAGCTCAGGTAGCCGCAACGCAAGATATCGAATCCGACGGCTACGAGCTGGAAGTTAATTACAACACTAAGTTTTGGAGTATGAAAGTTACAGGGGCTAAACGTGATGCTCGCGATACAGCCCTGGGGCCGGCGCTGAAGCAATATCTTGACTGGCGCATGCCGGTTTGGAAGGCGGCAACATATACAAATCAGACTGTGGGCGATCCCCAGTTCGGCCAAGCAACCGCATTCTGGACCACTGGTAACCGAGAGAACGACTTCAATAACGTCGTCAACAACCCATACAATATTACAGTAGCCAACTTGGGGAAAACGCGTCCACAACTTCGCCAGTACTCGGTAAATCTGACTACGAGCTACAGGCTGGCGGGTATTAGCAGTAATTCCGTGCTCAAAAATATGCGTACCGGCATTTTCGCCAGCTGGAATGACAAAGCGTCGATCGGTTATGGTTACGCCGCTCCGGAACTGAATACCACCACGGGCGAGTATGTTGTACGCTCACTCGATGCGAATAAACGTTACTATGACAAAGCTCGCACGACGATGGATTGGTGGCTCAATTACGAGTTCCGCATGTTCTCGGGACGTATTAAGTCTTCTCTGCAGTTTAACGTGAAGAATGTGTTCGAGGACGGTCGTCTCCAGGCCGTTGCGGTCAATTCCGATGGGACGCCGTGGGCTTATCGTATCATCGATCCGCGGAAGTTCATTCTTACGCTGAATATGGAGCTCTGACCGATTCTGCGATCAGGTGAACGTTTAAGCCCCGCCTCATCCGGCGGGGCTTTTTCGTGGGGCTAAGTCGCGCAGGGCGATCAGTCGAAGACAATCAAACCGCGTACCGCGGCAGAGGCAGCTAAGTTGTTTGTCAACCAGTCGAGTTGCCGTTGGGCAATTTTCAACGATTCTCCCGGGGCGTCGAGGAGTTTGGCGATGGCGTTTGCAAGAGCTACAGCGTCGTTAGCAACTTGGGCAATTTGGCCGGATTCGATTTCGGAAAAGCCTTCGGCGCCGGCGGGGGTGGTGACTACGGGACGGCCGTAGCTCATGGCTTCGACTAACTTAATTTTCAGGCCGGTACCGAGGGGGAGGGGGACGAGACAGACGGAGGTTTTGGCGTATTCGGCTCTTAGGTCGTCGACCGGGCCCAAGATCCGGATGCGGCTGGCGGTGGCGGGCGGAGTTTCTTTGAGGCATTTGCCCACGGTGCCGGCGATGATGAGTTCAGCCTCGGGGCATTCGGCAAGTACCCGGGGCCAGATGTCGGATACGAGCCATTTGACGGCTTCTATATTGTGGCCGCTGTAGCCGCCGACGAAGAGACAGCGGCCGGGGATCGCGGCGGACCACGGTTGCGGTTGCGGGGCGAAGGGCATCGGGACGGTGACGACTTTTTTCCCGGGGAGCATCGCGCGGAAGGCTTCGGCTTCGCGGTCTTGGATCGCGACGATCACGTCGGCGCGGGATAGGAGCGCGGTTTCCTCGGCGGGCGTCATCGGGAGGAAGTCCAAAGGTTGGCCCGCGGCGCGGTAGAGCTCGGTGCGGCGCCAAGTCAGATTATGCGTGAGGACGGAAATGTGGAGCCGTGCGCGTTCGGCGGGAGAGAGCGTGTCGAGGAGCGTCAACATGGGCGTGCTGTCGATGAGCACGCGGTGCGGTTTCAAGCGGCGGATGACGTTGGCGGCAAAGGCTTGTTCGTCGGGTGTGGCGGTGTGTTCGCCGCCGTTTTCCTGCTGACCGGCGATGGGCGTTTTTTCGCCGAGCCAGCCGCGCAACGTGGCGGGAACGCGCATCGAGCCGAGCTTGGCGGTGCCGCGTACCCAGCTGGTGGAGACGTAAGGGGCGTTGAGCGGGTCGCGCATCCAACGGCGGCCGTTGACGAGGGGTTTGCCCAGCCAGGCGTAGTCGATGGCGACGCCTTGGCGGCCGAGCTCGGTCAGCAGCGCGTGCGGGTAAACGCAGCCGCCATGCTGGGAAGGCATGGCGAGCATCGGGCTGAAGAAGAGCAGGCGTTGGGCGGTTGAGGCGGTGGCTGGCATCGAGGACGGAGGACTTTTAACCGCGAAGGGATGCGAAGGGACGCGAATGGGGAGTCGAAATTGGGCGGGAGATTTTTTTCGATTTGGCGTTTGTTCGCGGGCGATGCGGATGCGGGGTGAGGGCACCCCGCCTACATCGGATTTATTGGCGGGCGATGCCGGTGAATTTTAGCCAGGCGGCGGTGCGGCTCATCGCGTCGTTGAAGGAAAGCGTGGGGGCGTATCCGAGGATGCGTTCGGCTTTCGCGATGGGAAAACGCCACTGGCAGCTTTGGAGCTGGCACATTTCTTCCGAGATGCGCGGCGAGGCGGCCGAGGGAAGGCGCCAGCCGTCGGGTGGAACCGGTTCCGGCAAGGCGGCGGCGGCGGCTTTGGCGAGGCGTTTTACGACGCGCGGGATCGCGGGCATCACGGCCAGGGCGGATTTTTTTGCGGCGAGGCGGGCGAGTTTTTGACTCGGGCTGTCGGGAAACTCCGGGGGCGTGATGCTGTGGACGCCGGTCAAATCGGTGCCGATGGCCGAGGCGATGGCGGCGTAGAAATCGCGCCAGGTGATCGTCTCGCGGTCGTTGACGAGGAAGGTGTGGCTGTCGGCCTCGGGTTTGGTAAGAGCGAGCCAGATGGCGTCGATGAGGTTGTCCACCGCGATGGCGTTGCAGATCGCGGAGCCGTCGCCGACGAGCCAGGCGGAACCGGTTTGGAGTTCGCTGGCGATGTTGGCGACGAGACGGGAGCGCGGGCCGTGGATGATACTGGGGCGGAGTTGGACGAGCTCGACCGGGCCGGCTTCGCGAGCGCGGGTGAGCAGGAGCTCGGCTTTGGCCTTGGCGACGTTGTATTCGGATTTTTGTTTCACCAACGGCGCGGATTCGTCGTTCGTGCCGGGAGCGGGCACGAGTGTGTGGACGGCGGCGCTGCTGAGAGCGACGATGCGTTTGACGCCGGCTTTTTGGGCGGCGGGATAAAGCGCCTCGGCCATCGCGACGATCTGGCCGGCGTCGGCGAGGGCGGCGTGGACCACGGCGTCGCAGCCTTTGAGCGCTTCGGCGAGTTTATCGACGTCGGTCGGATCGGTCACGCGCCACGGAAGCGAGAAGCGCGCGAGGACGGCGAGGCTGCGGAAGGCGTGAACGATGGGAACGACCTCGGCTTTGCCTTCGAGGTGAAGGCGCTCGATGAGGCGCAGACCGACAAAACCGGAGGCTCCAATGACGGCGATTTTCATGCGGCGGCTCCTTTCGGCTGAAGGCGGGCGTAGCCGGCGGTTTCTTCGGGGGAGAGCCAGGGAAGCGTGAGCGGCTGGCGCTGGCGGTAGCAGGCTTCGATGAGTTTCAAGGAGCGGATGCCTTCGGAGGCGGGGATGTGGAGCGGGGCGGTGCCGCGGACGGCGGCGGCGACGTTCATGAGCTGGCGGATGAAGGCCTGCGGGGAGCCTTCGGCGAGGCGGCCGGTGTGGAGCGAGAGGCCGTCGTCGGTTTTCGGAAGGATGTCGCCGCTGAGGACGGTATCCACGCCGTTGATGCTGAGGGCGACTTGGCCGGCGTTGCCCACGGACCAGGAGACGGATCCCTTGGCGAAGTTGACGCGGAAGATGTTTTTCGTTGCCCAGTCGCGGCTGATGCGGACTTCGCCGGTGAAGCCGCCGGTGTAGTTGAGTTTCAAGGCGCAGTTGGCTTCGAGGCCGCCGGCGGCGTCGTCGCGGTAGTCGAGCGAGGCGGGTTCGCCAAACCACCAGAGCAGTAGGTCGAGCGTGTGGACGCCGGTGTCGTAGAGCACGCCGCCGGGGGTGATGTCGCGGCGGAAGAAGGAATCGGAGGCGGCGTCCCAACGGAACGGGCCGCCTTCTTCGACCTCGAAGGAGACGATGGGGCCGAGGGTTTGGGCGACGCAGAGGTCTTTGATGAACTGAGTGGCGCGGAAGAAGCGGCGGTAGACGCCGATCGCGAGGAGGCCGCCGGTGCGTTGGGCGGCGGCGGCCATGGCTTCGGCGTCGGCGAGGGTGGCCGCCATGGGTTTTTCACAGAGGACGGCGCAACCGCGTTCGAGGGCGAGGATGGTCTGAGGGCCGTGAAGTTTGGGCGGCGTGCCGACGACGACGATGGTGCCGGGGGAGAGCGGGGCGTCTTCGAATTTCGCGAGGCTGAGGGATTTCGGGAAACGCTGGTGGATGGCGGCGCGGTTGGTCTCGCTGGGATCGCAGAGGGCGGCGACGCGGACGACGCCGGTTCTTTCCAGATAGGCGAGGGCGGAGGCGTAGAAGAACTTGGTGATCGCACCGCAACCGGCGACGACGACGGGGACGGGATCGGAGGTTTTGGCGGTTACAGGCATGGGCGTCGTTAAATGATAAGGGGCGAGAATTAGCGGGCGGCGGGGCGACGTCGAGTGGCGGTTTCACTCAAAGAACGGGCAGGAGAAACCTGATACGACGATTGCCGAGGGCGGGAAGTCGGAGGGCGAAGGTGGGGTTTTCGGAGTTGGCGATGTGAATGTCGCCGCTCCGGTCATCGGTTCAGACTATCGACGAGTTGCTGCTGGATCGTGGCGGGATTGAATTCGCCGCGGGCGAAGGAGAGCGAGAGGGCGGCGCGGTCGCGGCGGAAGGCGGGGTCGCGGAGTTTTGTCGTGTAATCGGCAATGCCGGCGGAATCGGTGGGAGCGAAGACGTCGGGAAAGTTACGCGCGCGCGCCCACTGGACGATGGCGGTGTCTTCGGGCGCGATGATGACGAGGGGAAGGCCGAGGTGGCAGTACTCGATCAGTTTGCTCGGGAAGCTCGTGCGGGTCCAAGGCATGTCGTCGCTCGTGCGCGCGTAGCTGACGAGCATGGCGGAGGCGCGGTCGCGGTAGTAATCGAGGGCTTCGGTGTTTTTCGGAAATGGCGCGCGCCAGTCGATGCCGGCTGCCCGGAGGGTGGCGACGTGGCCGGCGTTTTCTTTGAGCACGGCCTGGAGTTGTCCTCCGCCGGCGTGAATCGCGGTGGCGAGTTCGGCGAGGACGGGAATCTGGGGCGGCCAGTAGTTGCCTGCGTAGATCAGCAGCGGAGCTGCTGAAGTAGCGGGTAGCGAATAGCGGGTAGCGAGTAGGTCGGAGGAAACGGTGGCGCCTTCGGGGATGGGGGGGAGGACGCCGATGATTTTTTCGGGGAGCGTGAAGCAGGCGGCGAGGCCCGGGGAGGCGAACCAGGCTTTGGTGGAGTTCTCGACGATCCACTGGCGGCGGGCGTGAGCGCGGGCGCCTTCGTCGGTGGATTTCACGAAGTCGCGGGCGTCGTCGTGGATGATCGTCGCGAGCGGCAACCGGTAGCGGCGGGCGAAGCCGACGGCGGCGAGGGAAAGCGTGTCGCTGAAAGCGGAGAGGTAGGTGAAGACGGCGTCGGGTCGCGTGGCGCCGAGCCAGGCGCGGGTTTCGCCGGCCCAGAGCCAGGCGCGGAAGGCGCGGGAGAGCGGTCGGTCGGGATTGAAGGGCGGCCAGAACGGTTTGCGGTGGCTGAGCTCGAGGACGGGCCAGTTGTGTTTGCGGCACCAGTCGTGTGGTTGTCCCCAGTCGGCGACTACACGGACATCCCAGCCGGCCTCGGCGAAACGACGGAGGTGGCGGTAAACGATGATGGCGCTGCCGGCGCCTTCGGCTGGGACGTGGCCGAAATAGACGAGGGTGCGTTTCCGTGGTGTTTCGCTCATGGCTGGCCGCCACGTTTGAAGACGTGCCGCTCGCCACAACGAGAAACGTCAAAATTTTTCCCAGGGGAGCGCCGTCGACCGCTGTGGGAAGGGCGATGGCTGCGGAGGGCGCACCGGTGTCGAAGCTGGAGCGCACTCATCGAAACTGTGGCCGTAGCCGAATAGATTATTCCGCGGAACACCTCGATGCGCGCACGCCGCGTCTTGAGTGACTCGGCTATGGGCTTCATTGAACCGCTCTAGGTGGAGCGTTGGGCGAACTCCTGGCGGCGTTCGCGGAACCACTCGCGGCTGCGTTGTTCGTTGAGGCCGTGATGGTCTTTGAGGCTGTGGAGAATGGCGTTTTCGCGCGTCCAGACGGAGGAGAGATCGGGGCCGCCGATGAGGCCTTGCCAGCAGGAGGCGATGACGTCGCCGGGAGATTGTTGGGGCAACAGGCGCAGGCCGGCGGCGTGGACCAAGAGGGAGAAAAAAACGTCCTCGGTGATCTCGTCGGTCGAGATGACCCCGGGGTAGGAAAGTTCGGGCAGTTGGCCGATCGCGCGATTGGCGGGGGCGGTCACCACGTAGGCGCCGCCGTTGGCGTGGCAGGCCCACGTGTATCCGAATTTTCGTGCACGCCTGATCAGTCTCCGCAGTGCTCCCCGCACGCCTGAGAGATTGGAGCGGTAGCGTGGAAAGCGGGGCCAGGGGACGAACGGCAGGGCGAGTCCCATGATTTCCGCCGACCATGGCATGGTCGTGGGCGACGCGTCGGGGATCATCTTGAGGTTCACTGAACCGATGAGGCCGACGCATGGGTCGGAGGCGATGAGGCGGGCGAGCGGCTCGAGGAACGGGCGGACGACGAGGGCGTCGTCGTCCATTCGCAAGATGTGGTGGTCGGGGAAGTTTTGCCGGAGATGAGCGAATCCGTGAGCGAGCCCGCACGTGAGGCCGCCTCGCCAGGGCGACGAGCCGGGGAGGCGGGGATTGTCGAGGACGATGCCATGAAGTCCGTGCCTGGCGAACGACGCGGTGAGCGCCTGCCGGGAGTTACCGTCGTTGATGACGACCACGGGGCCGACCGACGGTGCGAAGATGGACAGCGCGTGAAGGCTATCGTCGAAGCGGTCTGCGGCCGTGGGCGACGGGCCGAGCGGGAGGAGGACTGCGAGTTTCATGCGCGAGGCTGGGCGGGACGCGATAAGCGCCTTCTACCAGTAGCCTCCTTTGTCCACTTTCTTGGCTTCCTGGGGCGTTTCCTCGGGGCGGGGGCGGACCCAGGCGTCGTTGAAGAAAGGCTGGAACTCAGGGCGGAGATCCCAGCGTCCGCCGCGGATGCCGAAAAACAGCTGTGTGGCGCCGCCGGTGTGAATGCCGATGGCACCCAGTTTTTTCACGAAACCGGCCAGGGGAAGTCCGGCGGCTCCGCAACCGATGAGCGCTACGTCGAACGGTTTTTTGCGGAAGCATGCCTCGACTTGGTTTTCGAGCCAGCGGTTCATGTCGAGCCAGTCGACGAAATCGTTCTTCGAAAAACCGTAGGGGGACTTCACGAACTCGAGTTCGAAAGGCGGCAGGATATCGGGCTGGGCAGGCCAGAGTTCGGCGCGGCGTTCGAACTGGCTGCGGATGCTTTTTTCGAAGGGATGGACAACGAGGACGCGTTTGCCGGCGAGTGCGGAGGACCAGCCGGGCGTGTGGAAATAGGGCTCGAGCGCGAGCAGTTCGAGGCGGCGTGCGTCGGGGCAAAAGCGCGAGAGGATTTCGGTCTCGCCGGTGTTGTGCCAGACCGCGACGCCGTCGAAGAGGCGGAGGCGTTCGAGATAGATTTCGGAGAAGCGGTGAAAGGTCTCTTCGTTGTTAGGAAAGACGCCGGACTGCTCGGCGAGATCGAGTTCGCCGAAGGACGGGGCGGACCAAGTGTATTTGTAGAACCGCTTCAGCTGAAGGTGCCAGGCGAGGGCCCAGCATTCGCTTGAGCCGAGTTTGCCGATGGCGGCGGGCCGGCCGGAGCGGATGAGGTCGAGAATCCAAGCGTTGCCCTCCGCGGCGGGGACGGTGGCGAATTTTTTTGCGGCGCGTATCTCACGGCGGCGATTGACGTCATCGGCGTTGATCCGGCGATCAAGGCCGGAGATCTCCATGGTGCGATGAATGAGTTTGCGCAGAGGATTCATTTCAAATGGACGACAGAGCGAGAGGGTGAATGCAAAGAGGCGGAAGACGGCTATTTCGGGAGGAGGCCGAGGCGATGTTTGAGGACGTAAGTGAAGGTGCGCCATGATTTGCGGCTACCGGGTTGGGCGCGGAGTGCGCGGAAGGCGTAGTACCACGGACGGCCATTTTTCCCGTAGCGGAGGGAGGTCACGGCGAAGTCGCGAAGGTCGTCGGTCGAGATGGACGTGTTGATCGCGGGCTGCGGAAAGTGGGCGGGATCGAAGGGGAGACTGCGGGCGGCGTGGGCTTCGGCGAGGATGGCGAGCTTGCGTTCGTGACGACCCTGATTGCGCGTGAAGTTCACACTCTGTTCGTGGAAGCGGTAGTGGAAGAGAACCTCTGGGAGATTTGCGAGGCGGCCGGCTTGCGCGAGGCGGAGGTAGAGATCGAGGTCCTCGATCCACTGGGCTTTTTCGCGGTAGCGGCCGACCTGTTCGATGGCGGCGCGACGGAACATCGCCGAGGGGTGGATGATGATGCCGCCGTTGCCGGAGAGGAGTTCGCGCTCGATGGCGGTGTGATCTGTCGGGCGGGTGCACTCTTTGATGTAGCGGCCGGCGGCGTCTATGTAGAGGAAGGCGGAGCCGACACAGACGCAGTCAGCGTGGGCGCGAAGGAAGGCGATTTGTTTTTCGAAGCGCTGCGGGAGGCAGAGGTCGTCGGCGTCCATGCGGGCGACGAATTCGCCGCGGGCGGCGGCGAGGGCGTCGTTGAGCGCGCCGACGATGCCGGTGTTGGGGCGGCTGATGACGCGGAGACGGGGTTCGCGCGCGGCGAGGGAGTCGAGCAGCGCCTTGGTGTTGTCTTTGGAGCCGTCGTCGACGACGACGATTTCGAAGTCTGCGAACGTCTGCGCCTGCACGCTGGCGAGCGCGCTTTCGAGGTACTCGGCGGCGTTGTAGGCCGGGATGACGACGGAGATCGCGGGCGGATTCATGAATCAGCTCCGGGACAAGGAGTCTTTCCAGATACGGAGATACGACTTCACGTTGCTTTTGAAATCAACGGGTTCACCGGCGTACATACGGCTGATGAGTTCGTCTTGGTAGCGGGAGACTTTTTCCGAGGACGGGGCGATCAGTTCACCGAGGGGCATGGCGCGGCGGTGCAGGCGCGACATCTCCGCCTGTGTGTGCGTGGCGTCCACGCCGAAGCCTAGATTTTCTATCAGGTTTTTCGTGGGATGGATGCAGAGGCCGTTGAGCGAGCGGCAGGTGTAGTGCCAGGAGAAATCCCACGTGTTGATGACGTCGGGTTTGAGCCGCGCTTCGTTGAGGGTGTGGAGCCAGTATTGCCTCTCCCAACCGCTGGAGTAGCTGGCGCGTAAAGTATCGAGACGAGAGTCCCAAGTCTGCATGGAAAGATCGTAGTGTTGCCAGGCCCGGCGCCAGGTGGCCCAGCCCCAGATCCACGGATGGCGACTGAAGGAGTAGCTGGCGCTGACAGGCTGGCCGCAGTGGATGAGGTTGGAGCCGGCGACATGCATGACGCGGGCGTCATCGCGGTAGCGCGTGAGCATGGCTTCGGCGAAGGTGAAGAAACTGGGGTCGGGCAGGCAGTCGTCTTCGAGGATGATGGATTCTTCGACCTGTTCGAACGCCCACGTAAGGCCGGAGGCGATACGGTTGCGGCAGCCGAGGTTTTGTTCGGCGAAATTGCGAAGCACCTCGCATGGCCAGTCGATGCCGTCGTCGATCAGTTTGCGGACCTCGGCGACTTTGATGGCGTCGTCGGGGCGGTTGGGACGTGGGCCGTCGCAAACGACGAGGAGCTTCGGCGGGCGCGCGGCACGAATGCGGGCGAAGACCTGCGCGGTGAGGTCGGGCCGGTTGAAAACGAGGAAGGTGACGGGCGTCTGCATCGACTGGAACGAGGCTGGGTGGGTGAAGGAAAGCGTCAATCAGGCCGGCCGATCAATCGGCGCAGGCGGCGTAGCGCGGCGTGTTGCAGACGCTGGAGCGGAGTGTTGTTGAGGAAGTAAACGCTGTGATCAGGGATGTGCGGCAATGTGACCGGGGATGCAGCTGACGAAGTGCGCCGGGCGTGTCGGTCTTCGGCGATGAGGCGTGCGAGGCGCGGGAATAGATTGTGTTCATCGAGGACGCGGCGGCGCGCTTCGTGGAGGGCGGCCTGATTTTTCTCGGCGAGGTCGGAGGCAACGATCTCGGCGACGCGTTGAGGAGCGGCGGGGGCGTTGATGTCGATCCAGACGAAGGAGTCGGCGGGGAAATAAGACGTGAGATTGGTCGCGCCGAAATAAATGGGCATCGCTCCGGCGAGGAAGCAGTCGGCGATTTTCTCGGTCCAGTAATCGGGGCAGGAATGGTTCTCGACGGCGATAGCGTAGCGATAAGGCGCGAGGCCGTCCCACTTGTCGGCCACCGGGTTAAAACCGCGGCCGAAAAGATCGAACGGCACGCCGGAGCTGCGCAGGCGATCGAGAAATTGGAGACGCAGGCGATGGCCCTTGTGAGCGCCGAGATTGCTGGTGATCCAGGCGAGGTTTTTTGTTTTTGGCGGAGGCTCGGAGGCTTTGAGTTCGTCGTAGGTTTTTCCTACGTGCCAGGGCAACGAACCGTGCGACTGCGTGAATTTTGGGCCGTGCAGACGGAGATCCTGGGTGAAAACGCGGTGATAGTGACGGAAACCCTTTTCGAAGCAGCGGTAGGCGGGCAGGGGCGGTTCCTGGATGAAGCACCAGATGTTTTCGCGGGGCACTTTGACGGTGATAGCCTCGGGAACGTGGTTGAGCAGGACCAGGTAGTCGCAGCGCTCGACGGGATCGAGGGTGAAGCGGATGTCGCCCCAGGTGCCGGTGCCGCCGGGCGTTTGCCGGAGGAGATCGGGTTTGGTCCAGGATTTGACGATGCGGACGAGTGTCATGCGGAGCGGGAGGCGGCCGATTTTCGGGTGGGCAGTTCGCGAAGCAAGCGTGCGACGGGGCCGTAGCAGGTTTCGGGGGAAAGGTGTTCGCGCGAGAGGTCCTGAAGTGTGGCGGCGGTGGCGGTTGCCAAGGCAGGATCGCGGAGCAGGGCGAGGGTGTCGCGGGTGAAGGTTTCGGGTGTATCCGCGACACGGAGCGCGGGGCGGAGGGTTTCGAGACCTTCGGCGCCGACGGAGGTCGTCACACAGGCGCGGCCGAAGCTGAGGGCTTCGAGGATTTTGATTTTGATGCCGCTGCCTTGAAGGATGGGCGCGATGACGACGGAGGCCTGCGCGTAGGCGGTGGAGAGATCGGGGAGGCGGCCGAGTTTTTCGACGCCAGCGGGGAGCGTTTCCGTGACGGAGGCGCAGATGGAGCCGGCGACGAGCAGGCGGGCGGCGGGGAGTTCGCGGCGGATGTCGGGCCAGACGTGGGCGAGGAACCAGCGGAGACCGGTGAGATTGGGGCCGTGGCCGCTGCCGACGAAAAGCGCGACGGGCGCGGGCGGGACGGGCAGTGGCCGGAGCGCGGCGGACATGGGCGCGGTGACGATGCGCTTGGCGGGAAAGTGGCGCGCGAAGACGACTGCTTCGGTGGACTGGATGGCGATGAGGGCGTCGGCCGGGGCGAGCTGGGCGAGTTCGGCGGCGAGGGGCGTGTGTTCGTCGAGGACTTCGAGGGGAATGCCGTCGCGAAGGTGGAGCTGGCGATGGCGGACGTCGTGGGTGAGCACGGCGAGGGGCGCATGCGGCGCGCCGATTGCCATGCCAGTCGAAGTTGGGGAGTTTAAGTTGAACGAAGAAAAGGCGGCGGAGATCCAGGCGTAGTTGGCGATTACGACGTCGGGACGGTGACGGGCGATGGCGGCGTGGATGAAGGCCGTCTCGGCGGCTGAGGCTGGGGCGCCCCAGGACGGCGGCACCTTTGGTGGCGCTAGTTTAACGTCGGCAGTGGATGTTTTAAGAGAGGGACGGGGTGCGTCGCGCCAGAGGCCGAGGAGACGGAGTGTGGATTTGATCCGGTGGGCGGCGCGGGCTTTGAAGGGGAGCCAGACGACTGCCGGGCGCCAGAAGCGGCGGCCGATGCGGATCGTATCCAGGATCTGGAGGCTGAAAACGGGGCGGCTTTCCGCGGGCGGCGTGTACCAGCCGCGCGACGGGTTGAGGTCGGGCGGCTCGGTCCAGACGACGTGGATCTGAAA
>CAMLSH010000033.1 GCA_946482625.1 uncultured Opitutaceae bacterium | reverse complement strand
TCGCGATTCATGAGGGCCGCATTTCCGAGATGGCCACAGGCGAGGGCAAGACGCTCGTCTCGACATGCCCCCTTTATCTAAACGCCCTCAACGGTCGCAACGCGCAGCTGGTCACGGTCAACGATTACTTGGCGCGCCGCGACTCCGAATGGATGGGGCATCTGTTTAACTTTCTTGGCCTGACCACCGGTTGCATCCAGCAGCAGATGCCCTCGGATCTGCGTCGCGAGATGTATTCGCGCGACATTACGTACGGCACCGCGAGCGAGTTCGGCTTCGATTACCTCCGCGACAATGGCATGGCCACGCGCAAGGAAGACCAGGTCCAGCGTGATCACTGGTTCTGCATCGTGGACGAAATCGATTCCATCCTCGTGGACGAAGCGCGCACGCCTTTGATCATTTCCGGCCCCGCGCCGATCGAGCGCGAACAGCCGTTCACCCGGCTCAAGCCCGGCATCGACCGTCTGGTCGCCGATCAAATGCGGCTTTGCAACAAGCTCGCGAGCGAAGCGAAGGAGTTGCTCGAAAAACCCGGCGCGACCGCGGATGAAAAACGCGAGGCCTCGTTTAAGTTGCTCCAGGTGAAGCTCGGTCATCCCAAGAACAAACAGCTTCTTCGCATCATGGAGACGCCCGAGTGGCGCAAGCTCCTCGACAAGACGGAGACCGACATGAACAGCGACTTCAACAAGGTGGAGATGTACCGCCTCAAGGAGGAACTGCTCTACGTCATCGACGAGCGTCAGCACCAGGCCGACCTTACCGAAATCGGGCGCACCAAATTGCGGCCCGACAATCCCGACGCGTTCGTGCTACCCGATCTCGCGACAGAATTCAGCGATCTGGAAAAAGACGCTGCGCTCACGCCCGAGCAGCGCGAGGAGACCAAGCGCAAATCCCAAGACCGCTACAGCGAAATCTCCGAAGAGATTCACGCCATCAGCCAGTTGCTCCGCGCCTATTCGCTCTACGAGCGCGACGTCGAGTACGTTGTCCAGGAAGGCAAGGTTATGATCGTCGACGAAAACACCGGCCGCGTGATGCCCGGTCGTCGCTGGTCCGACGGTCTTCACCAAGCGGTGGAAGCCAAGGAAAACGTTACGATCGAGCGGGAGACGCGTACTTACGCGACCATTACGATTCAGAACTATTTCCGCATGTACGAGAAGCTCGGCGGCATGACCGGTACGGCCGAGACTGAGGCCACCGAGTTCAACGAGATCTACCGCCTTTCGGTGCAGGTCATCCCAACCAACAAGCCATGCATCCGCATCGATAAAAACGACAGCATCTTCAAGACCCGCCGCGATAAGTTCAACGCGGTCGTCAACGAGATCAAAGCCGCCAACGATCGCGGCCAGCCGGTGCTCGTCGGTACCGTCAGCGTCGATTCATCCGAAGTCCTTTCGCGCATGCTCAAGCGCGCCGGTGTGATCCACACGGTGCTCAACGCGAAATATCACGAGCAGGAAGCCGATATCGTCGCCCGCGCCGGTCAGCGCGGTTCTGTCACGATCGCCACCAACATGGCCGGCCGTGGTACGGACATTAAGCTTGGCGAAGGCGTCCGTGAGCTCGGTGGCTTGTACGTGATCGGCACCGAGCGGCACCAATCCCGCCGCGTCGATCGTCAGCTTCGCGGTCGTTGTTCGCGTCAGGGAGATCCCGGTCTCACGAAGTTTTTCCTTTCTCTCGAAGACGAGCTCATGCGCCTCTTCCTGCAGGGCAATCTCGCGTCGCGCCTCATGGAAGGCTCGATGAAGGAAGGCGAGGAGCTTGAGCATCCGTGGCTCAATCGTTCCATCGAAGGCGCGCAGAAAAAGGTGGAGCAGCAAAATTTCTCCGTCCGCAAACGCCTGCTTCAATACGACGACGTTCTCAACAAGCAGCGCGAAGTCATCTACGGCATCCGCAACGGCGCCATTCACGCGGAGCGGCCGAAAGACATCATCTTCGAGCAGATCGAAGAGGAGATCGCCAATCGCCTGGAGACCGCCGGCTACGGCGAGAAATCCGGAGCGACCGGCACCGCCGTCGAAAATCTCGTCGGCTGGGTTAACACGCACTTCCCTATTTCGCTGAAAGTGGAGGAACTCTCCGGCGGCGAAGTCGATGTCCTCACCAAGCGGATCGTCGACCGCATCAAAGAAGCTTACGCAGTGAAGGAATCCGTCGAGATTCCCGAGGCGCTCGGCTCGCTTGAGCGCTACGTCGTGATCAACGCCATCGATCACCACTGGCAGGAGCATCTCACAGAGATGGAAAATCTCCGGCAGGCCGTCGGCCTGCGCAGTTACGGCCAGAAGGATCCGCTGGTTGAATACAAGGGCGAGGCTTACAAGTACTTCGAAGAGCTCATGAACAACGTGCGGTTGCAGATCTGCACCGGGCTCTTCCGCAGCGCTAGCAACCTGCAGGCGTTCGAGAACATGCTGGCGCTTCTCAGTCGCAGCGCACGGACGGTTGGTCCGGACAACGCCCCCGCTTCCTCGCTTTCCGGTGCGCCGATGCAGGTGCAGGATTCCGGCGGCACGGCGGTCGCCGAGGCGGCTCCTGAGCAGGAGATCAAACTGCCGGCCGTCACGATCCGTCGCGATACGCCTAAGGTCGGCCGCAACGATCCGTGTCCCTGTGGCAGCGGAAAAAAGTTTAAGAACTGTCACGGCGCCTAAGAAAGCGTCCATGGGCGCGTCTTTTCCCCGGTCGATACCTTTGGCCGGACCGGACGCGTCTTTCGTGGCAGTTTTTCAAAGGTATTGATCGATCCGCATGGCGGCCGTGTACCGGTACGACGCCTGCTGATGCGCTTTCCAGTTAGAGCCGGGGTGCCAGCCTGCATGGCGCCTCTGCCGAAATTTTAAGTACCATGTCTCAAATCTCCCCCGTTTATCCCGACCCCTACGCCGAGCTCCCGCCCGCTGCGTGGCGCAAATATACCGGGTGGTTCTGGGCGGGGGCAGTTTTCGTCTTCACTGTTTTGCTCACGATCGCGGCGTTTCCGCCGTTCGACACCGGGGAGTTTGCTTACGCGTTCGCGATACCCGGCGTGCTGTGGGCTTACCGGCGGCCGTCGTTTAAGATGTTCGCTTTCACCATGCTGGCTGCGCAAGCGGTCGCCTGGACGTTGCTGCTGAGCTGGCTGCATCATGTGACGTGGCTCGGTCTGCTTCTCCTCGGGCCGTTTGTCGGAGCATGGGTGGGGCTTTGGTATTTGGGCGCCTGGTGGGTGATGCCCCGGATGATCGGCCGGCAAACTGGGTTGCGACTGCTCGCGATGTTTGGGCTGGCCGGACTGTGGGTCGTGCTTGAGTGGACACGCACGTGGGTTCTCGGCGGCTTTCCCTGGCTGCCGCTCGCGGCGAGTCAGTGGAAACAAATCAGCGTGCTTCAGATCGCATCCTACACCGGCGCCTTTGGGATATCCTTTGTTTTGATCACGGCAAACATCGGGTTTGCCGCCTACGCGCATCGGTTGTTTTTCGAAAATCTCAAAGGCCTCAACCGTCGCAGCCAGGAGTTTTTTATGGCGATGTTTTTGCTCATCGTATGCCTGAGCATTCACATGCAGGAGACGGTGAACCGCAGCCAGTTCAGGGTTCCCCTTGCCCGCGTGGGGCTGGTGCAACCTTACATCGAGCAGACGATCAAGTGGGAGGAATCCAAAGCCTCCGGCATTCTTGACGTGCTTTCTACGGTCACGAATCGCGCCGCCCAGACACGGCCTGATCTGCTCGTTTGGCCGGAAGCGGTGACTCCGTTTGAGGTGAAGGGGAACGACGCGGTCCGCGGCTGGACGGAGTCGCTCGTTCGACGGATTGGAAGCCCGCTGATCCTCGGCTCTGTCGCGGTCGAGAACGCCGGACAAGAGGACGCGTATTGGATTAATGGAGCGTTCGTGGTCGATCCTGAAGCCGGTCTGCAATCCTCCTCGTACGCCAAGCGGCATCTCGTGCCCTTTGGCGAATTCGTACCCATGCGGTCGGTTTTGGGTTGGCTCGAAAAAGTCACCGATGTGGGTGAAGGCGATTTCCAGGCGGGCAAGAGCGCGGCGCCGCTTCTTGTCACGACGCGTGGCGATGTTTTGGCGGTCGCCCCGCTGATTTGTTACGAAGATGTTTTTCCTCAGCTTTCGCGGGAGAGCGTGCGGTCGGGTGGGGCATTGCTGGTCGTTCTGACGAACAACGGCTGGTTTGGCGAAGGCGGCGCTGCTTACCAACACGCCGCTCACTCGGTTCTGCGTGCAGTCGAGACCCGGCGTCCCGTCGTCCGCTGCGGCAACGGCGGCTGGAGCGGCTGGATCGACGAGTTTGGAAAGATCGGTGCGGTCATGACCAACAAAGCGGGCAGCATTTATTTCCGCGGCGCCGCCACCTACGAGATCACCCGCGATACTCGCTGGATCGACCAGCAAACGTTCTACACGCGGTACGGCAATTGGTTCGTAGGTCTGAGCCTGCTGTTCGTGCTGCTGGGAATTGCCGCCGTTGCACCGAAGCTGCCGGCTCCCGCCGCTTCGTCTGAGACGACGGACTCTGCGGCGGGAAGCTGAGCTCACCGCCCGAAACTGTCCGCGCTTTCCTACTGTGATCGAAGTGTGATTGATCACACCGGTTAGACAAAAATCCTCTCTTGACCGTGATTTAGCGATAAACATACGCTTTTAAACTCCTTTTCTCGCTGTGTGCATCGAGCGTCTCGTTCGTTACACGCCTTCCCCAATCCCGCCGCCGCTTCAGTTATGATCACTTACGCCAGTCCCTTTCCCGCGAACTTCGTCTGGGGTGTAGCCACCGCCGCGCCCCAAATTGAGGGCGCCGCTTTCGAGGACGGCAAAGGCGAGTCGATCTGGGACCGCTACACACGCATTCCGGGCAAGGTTTCCAAGGGCGACACGCTCGACGTGGCGTGCGATCACTATCACCGCTTTGGCGAGGACTTCGCGTTGATGCGGCAACTCGGCGTGAAAAACTACCGCCTCTCCCTCGCGTGGCCGCGCATCTTTCCGAACGGCGACGGCGCGGTGAATCAGGCAGGCCTCGATTTTTATCACCGGCTGTTCGACGCGATGGCCGAGAACGGCATCACGCCGTGGGTGACGATGTTTCACTGGGATCTTCCGCAGGCGCTGGAAGATCGCGGCGGCTGGACCTCGCGTGTCACGGTGGATGCGTTTGCTCGGTACGCCGACACGGTCGTGAAAGCCTTCGCCGGCAAGGTGAAGAATTGGATCACGCTCAACGAAATCCGCTGTTTCACGGTTTTGGCCTATAAATACGGCGGCCCCAAGGCGCCCGGCCGTACGGAGCCGGATGCCGTCGTGAATCAGACTTATCACCATGCGCTGCTCTGTCATGGGCACGGCGTGCGTGCGGTTCGCGCGTTTGGCGGACCCGGCGCGCGGGTGGGGCTGACCGACAATTGCGACGTGTGTATTCCGGTTTCGGAGACGCCCGGAGACATTGCGGCGGCGCGCCAGTGGTTCATCGACAGAAATCTCCACATTCTTGGAGCGATCCATGGCGGCGAATATCCTGCGGCCTATCTCGACCGTGTGGGCCCGGATGCACCCCGCGTGGCGCAGGGCGATTTCGATCTCATTTCACAACCGAGCGATTTTCTCGGGCTCAACATCTACACCGCCACGCATGTCCGCGCCGCAGTGTCGGGCGGTTATGAGGAAGTGAAGCTGCCCACGAACTTCCCCCGCGCCGACAGCGTGTGGCTGAACCTGATTCCTCAATGCATGTATTGGGCGACGCGTCTGGCTCACGAGGTTTACGGCGTGCAGGCGATTTATGTCACCGAGAACGGGTGCGGTTACGACGACGAGCCAGTCGTCAACGGTGAGGTCGCGGACTTGCACCGGCGCGAATATCTCCGTGCTCATCTGCGTGAGTTGCACCGGGCGGTGGCCGACGGTGTGCCTGTCCGGGGTTACTTCCTCTGGTCCTTCATGGATAACTACGAGTGGGAGGATGGCTACACACGCCGCTTCGGCGTGGTTCATTGCGATTTCGCCACCCAGCAGCGCACGCCGAAAATCTCGGCGCTGTGGTACTCGAAGGTCATCGCAGAGAATCGCATCCTCTGAAACGCGCCCCTACGAGGTGGCTTCGCGCCTCCTTTTCGGAGGCTCGTCAGCGCCGGGCTGCGTCTGGACGCGGATATCCGCCGGTCCGGAGACTTCGTATTCGGCCGCCAGTTACGAACGAACGTTACGGGGCGGGCTCCATGAAAGCGGCTAGCGCGTAGATGAGCGCGGCGTTCCAGTTGATGGCGATCTCGTTGCGTTCGTAGCTCGCGAGTTCATCCACCCAGCTCCGCCCATCTGGCCAGGGGCCGCCGACCAGATAGCCCGGCCAGGCCGGTTCGCCGCGGCGATCATGCGGATGCTGCGGGGGATTTGCGCCGATGCCGGTCACGTATGACCGGCCGTGGTAGTTCCGGCCGAAGAGGTGTCCGAGTGCGAGTTGGGCCGTTTCGCGGTAGCGGCCGTCGGGGCGGATGCGATCGGCGAGGTGCAACTGGAGTGTCTGGCCGGCGACGTTGCCATTGCAGCCCCAAGACCAGTGGTGGGCTTCCCCGCCGAGCGGCCGCCCATGGGCATTGCGCGCGCCCTCGGCGACGAGGGACGCGGCCCGGTGAAGCAAATTCTTTTGAAGGCGCTTCACGAGTACGGCGTCGCGGGGATCGTTCTTTTCACGAGCGTGCCCGGAAAGCAGATACGTAGCGAGGCCGAGATCGTTCACATCGCCCCAGCCCAAGCCGTTCTCGGAAAACGCGATTTTGGTGGCGTGTTGCTCGAAGGCTCGGAGGTATTTTTCCTCGCCGCTCGTTTCCCAGAGTTCGGCGGCGGCCCAGAGCCGTGGGGATGCATCGGGAGCGCCATAGCCACCGGTTTGAAAGGCGCTCTGATCTGGATCGACCTGCCGAGGATGTGCGAGGAGGCAAGCCCAGCTAAGCTCGGCCGCTTTCAGGCAGCGGTCGGCGAACGATGCATCGTGCGTGCGAAAGTGACGCGCGGCGGCGGCCATCGTCGCGGTGAAATGCGCGGTCGCGGTGGTGCCCCACGGCGCGAAATAGCGTAGGTCTCTATCTTTTTCGGCGGGACCCCAGAAACGGAAGTCGGGTGAGCTGAGTTTGTGATAAACGCGGCCGTCCTCGAGCTGCATGGTGAAGAGCCATTCGAGTTCCCAGCGGATCTCGTCGAGAAGATCGGGGGTGGCGTTTCCGCTTTCAGGGATCCCGAGATTCGCGGACTTAACGCGTTCGGGAAAGTGCTCGAGCGCCTTGAACATGAGACCGATGGTCACGCCGGCGTTCACGACGTATTTGTTGTAGTCGCCTGCGTCATGCCAGCCGCCGGTCGATGGCCGGCGAACATGTCCGCCGCCGACGTGATCGAGCCAGCCGTCTTGAAGGTGGCAGGCATGTTGGTGATAGGTGATGCCATTCCATTCACCTTTCACCTCGGTGCCGCAGCGCCAGAGATACATGGCACGAGCGGCGGCGCGAAATGGCTTGTTCCAAGCATCGGGAGCGATGGTGAAGCTGGCGGAGCGACCAAGGCCAGGGACTTCGAGGACGTAGTGCCCTGGCTGGTTCACGGAGCTGAAATCGAGCACACGGAGCGCCTCGCCGGTGTCAGTCGGTGCCGTCTTTTTTAACGGTCCGGCGGCGGCGGAAAATACCTCGGTCTCATCGCTGCCGTTCTGGCGAAGAACTCGAAAGGTCTTCGCGTCGGCGAGAGCTGTAGCCTGTTTAATGGCAGTGGGCGTGAAGCCTACGGAGTTCACTCGAATAGGCGCCCCGGGCCCCGGCGAAAGGATCTTTTCGGAGGCCGCGGCAGTGACGGTAGCGATCCAAGCGGCGAGGGTGACGGAAAAAAGACGGATTGGAGGCATGAAGAGAAAGGAGGGGAGCGTACCTCGCGCTGCTGGCGGTTAGCTCGCGTGGGGAATCGTGGACGCAGGGATTGATCGGGGCGGAGGTCAGTGTAGCGCTCGCCGAAATCCCTCGGCGGCATCAATGGGGTGAGGGCCGGTTCTGTTAACGAATGAGAGATTTTTGCTTGCGGGGATCCGACAAACGTTCGTTTGATTTAGCCTTAAACTCTTAAAGCGCGACGCGTTTTCAAGCTCTAAACCAACCCCACGTTTTCTCCGTGTTCGATTTTGGCGACTCTCATAGGATTCCGGCTCTCCGCTGCTTCTGGCGGTTCAAGCTCTGTGGTATTCTGCGAGTGGCGACAGCGACGAGATGTTACGATTTTAGCTCATGAAATTCACCGATGGACAATGGCTGCTTCAGCCTGGCGTCAGCGCTTATTATCCGGCGGAAGCCCATAGTGTCACGACCGAGGGCGAGTCCTTGGTCATCCATGCGCCGACGCGGCCGATCAAGCATCGGGGCGACACGCTTGGCGGGCCGTTGCTCACGGTGACGTTGGGCTCGCCGATGGACGATGTCGTCCGGGTCAGGCTGGAGCATTTTGTTGGGCAGGTAGACCGGAACCCGCAGATTCCGCTTCAATCGGTCCCTGCGCCTAAAGTCGCGATCGAGAACAGCGCCGTCGATACGTCGTTACGTGCGGGCGGGCTGACGGTGCGGCTGAAGCGCGAGAGCTTCGAAATCGTTTTTGAGGGTGGCGGTCGCACCTTGACGAAAAGTGGCTGGCGCGGGCTCGGTTATATTCAATGGCCGGGGCATGGAAATTTCGTGCACGAACAACTCAACCTTGGGGTTGGCGAATGCGTGTACGGGCTGGGCGAGCGTTTCACGGCGTTTGTGAAAAACGGACAGGTCGTAGAGAATGTGAACAAGGACGGAGGCACGGCATGCGAGCAGGCGTACAAAGCGGTGCCGTTCTATATGACGAATCGCGGCTACGGCGTGCTGGTAAACAGCACCGGCCCGGTCTCGTTCGAAGTTGCCTCGGAGAAAGTCGCGCGCGTGCAATTCAGCCAGCCCGGCGAAAAGTTGGAGTATTTTCTCATCTACGGACCGACGCCGAAGGAGATTTTGCGCAAGCTCACCGCGCTCACGGGGCGTCCGGCGCTGCCGCCGGCCTGGACGTTTGGTCTCTGGCTGACGACGTCGTTCACGACCAGTTACGATGAGGCGACGTGCGTGAGTTTCATCGAAGGCATGAAGACGCGGGACCTGCCGCTGCACGTTTTCCACTTCGACTGCTTTTGGATGCGTGAGTTCGATTGGTGTAACTTCCAGTGGGACCCGCGCACGTTTCCCGATCCGGCCGGCATGCTGAAACGCATGCACGAGCGCGGGCTGAAGATTTCGTTGTGGATCAATCCTTACGTTGGCCAGCGCTCGGCGCTCTTTGAGGAAGGCCGCAAAGGCGGCTATTTTATCAAGAAAACCAATGGCGATGTCTGGCAGACGGATTTGTGGCAGCCGGGCATGGCGATCGTGGACTTCACGAATCCGGCTGCGTGCGACTGGTATGCAGGGCATCTGCGCCGGCTGGCGGCGATGGGCGTGGACAGCTTCAAGACCGACTTCGGCGAACGCATTCCGACGGAGGGCGTGATTTATCACGATGGTTCGGATCCGGCGGGCATGCATAACCTTTATCCGATTCTCTACAACGAGGTCGTCTTTAAGCTGCTCGAGGAGATTCACGGCAAGGGTGGGGCGGCGCTGTTTGCGCGTTCGACGTATGCGTCGGGGCAGCGTTTCCCGATTCACTGGGGCGGTGACTGCTGGTCCACGCTCGAGTCGATGGCGGAGAGTCTGCGTGGCGGGCTATCGCTGAGCCTGTGTGGATTTGGTTATTGGAGTCATGACATCGGCGGCTTCGAAGGCCTGCCGCCCGCCACGGTCTACAAGCGCTGGGTGGCCTTTGGACTAATGTCATCGCACAGCCGTCTGCACGGCAGCGCGTCGTACCGCGTGCCGTGGAATTACGACGAGGAGGCCTGCGATGTCCTGCGCTTCTTCACGAAGTTGAAGTGCCGCCTGATGCCGTACCTTTACGCGGCAGCCGTGGAAGCGCATCGCGAAGGCACGCCGATGATGCGTGCGATGCACTTGGAGTTTCCTGGCGATCCCGCCTGCGACACGCTCGACCGGCAGTATATGCTGGGAGGATCGTTGCTGGTTGCTCCGGTTTTCTCGGAAGACGGCTGGGTCGACTATTACCTCCCGGAAGGTCGCTGGACGCATCTGCTCACGGGAGAAGTCCAGGAAGGCGGCCGCTGGCGCCGTGCGCAGTATGGATTCCTCAGTCTCGCCGTTTTCGTGCGACCGGGGACGGTCCTGGCGATCGGCGCGAACGACGCGCAACCAAATTACGAATACGCGGATAGCGTGACATTTCGCGTGTACGAACTCGCCGATGGAGCCGAGGCGGTGTGCGCCGTGCCGGACCAGAAAGGAGCCGGTCGGCTCGCCGTGACCGTGCGCCGGAAGGGTGAGACTTACGACGCCACGGTGGCGGGACATTCGATTCCGAAATGGTCCCTTGAATTGGCCGCGGTTCCTTCGCCGTTGCTGGCGCCCAGCAGTTCGACCGAAAACGCTTCCTCGCCGGTGATCCATCTCCAGTCCGGAGCCATCACCGCGCGGCTGGTTGCGAAAATGTGAGTAACTAAATCCAGCGGAGGACGATTTTTTTGCTGATTTAACGCAAAATTTTGATAGCACATTTCTCGTCCTCAGTTTTTCCCCGGCTCTGTACCCGCAGAGCAGCCCCTTTCTGAGCAGACGGCCACCAGGCGTACCCGCGCCGGCCGTTTGCTCGTAAAACCGATAACACCCCAACCCATGAATACACACAAATGGCCACGCGCCACTTTGGCGCTGGCGTCTGCATTGGCCGCACTTGGCGGACCGATCTGGGCTCAGCAAGTCCCGGCGTCCGCTGGCGAAACGGCGACGCCCTCCGAAGAAGAAACCATCATCCTTTCTCCTTTCGAGGTCAGCACCTCGAAGGATAAAGGCTACAAAGCGACCAATGCCACCACCGGGACGCGTCTCGACGCGCCGATCAAAGACATTCCGCTCAATCTTGAAGTCATCACGAATGAGTTCATGCGTGACACCGGCGCGAAGAGCTTGCGTGAGTCGCTCCGGTATTCTGCCGGCGTGGTTCTCGAGTCGCAGGCGGATGCGTTCGCAGAAGACGACGTCAACGCGCAGGGCGATCCCAATGTCGCGAGCGCGGGGGCCAACGACCCGCGTGGTGTCACTCGCCGGGCCGGTGAGTCGACCACTAAGTTGCGCGGGTTTGTTATCGACCAGGTGCTCCGGGACGGCTTTCGCCGTCAGTATTCCGCGGATTGGATCAATATTGCGCGCGTTGATCTCCTGCGCGGGCCCAGTGCCTTGCTTTACGGAGTCGGCAGTCTGGGCGGCGTCATCAATTACACACCGAAAGTTCCCGAGTACAAAGCCAAGAATTACGTGGGAGCCAGCATCGGCAGCCACGGATTGTACCGCGCGGAGTTCGACTCTACGGGCCCGCTGGGGGACTCCTCGTGGAAGCCTGCCTATCGCGTAACCGGTTCCTTTCAGGAGCGCGGCGATTACACGGACGATTATCGGTCGCGCCACTGGACCATCTCGCCTGTATTTACGATCAAGCCGTTCAAGAACACTTCGATCCTCTTCGATAACGAATTTGGCGTTTCCAAGCAGTTCGGGGTCGGCTTCCAGAATGTCCGTTCGAACATCGGCAATCAGGCCGCCTCACCCGGGCGCAACGCCGAATGGCTGACCGATGTTTCAGGCGGTCTGATCAATACGCGCACCTTCCGCTGGTCTGGTCCCGATACGTACCTGAAGGGACCGTTCCGCAATAACATCATCGATGTGACGCAGAAGCTCGCTGAAGACCTGTTTTTGAAGGTCGGTTTCGCTCAATCCGAATCTACGTTCGACTCGCGTCAGATCAGCGCCGGCGTGTCCCCGGGCACTTTGGACTCCGCGCTGCCGCGTTCCGACTACCGAAACTATTACGCCCACGGCACGACTTCGCTTGGAGGCATTTCCTATAACATCCAAGACGCGCTGCGCCAGGCGGCGGCAAACGGCGGTATGTTTGGTTCGTTCACGACGGCGGATATCTACAACAATCGTTCGGTCAACGCCTATCGCCAAGATCGACTTTATGGATACGTCCGCGAGTCGCTGTTCAATAACATCGGCACATCGACCGGTCCCACCGTCAACGATCGTGCGATGATCTGGTATCAGTGGCGCGACGAAAATCGTCAGGAACTGCGCGACCAGGTGCGCGCGGAAGTCACCTACAAGCACGATCTCGGCAAGTGGGGCGTGCATCAGTTCCTCTCCGGCGTGCAGTATATGGGGCTGGAAACGACCAAGGACGAGTTCGGTCCTGCCTACGGCTACACCAACCAGACGACACTCGCGACCGTCTCGGTCCAGAGCTGGGAACGTTTTAACTTCAAGAATCCCCAGGATTACTCCGTGTTTCGTTTCGGTACTCAGGGCGATGGCGTGCGGGACATCGCGATGCATCATCTGTATCACACTGTGGAGAATAACTGGGATCTCGGTTATTACGGCGTTTACCAAGGACAGTTCTTCGATGGGCGCGTGACGCTTATCGGCGGCGCGCGCTGGGATCGCACCGACGCCCGCACGAACAAATCCTATATTTACGAACGCGGTCGCAAAGACGCGCTCAGCGGCCGTGGTACGGACGGCTCCTCCGGCGAAGTCCCGACGGCCACCAGCCCGCAAATCGGACTCACCGTGAAAATTACCAAGGACATCTCGATCTTCGGCGTGATGTCCCAAGGTATTGTTCCCAATCCGTACGCGGCTGACGGCAATGGCAACATGCTCGCTCCGACGAAGGCTAAAAATAAAGAGGTCGGCGTGAAGTTCGACCTCATGGACGGTCGCATTTCCGGCACCGTGAGCGCTTACGAGATCAAGCGTACCGGTCAGCCCAAGTACATCTGGTGGGCGCCAAATCCGTGGAAATCGCGGCAGGACGGCTGGCGTGAGGACCGCCCGAATGCGGTCATCGGTTCGTTCTCCACTCCGGATGCGATGTGGGCCGTCATCCACAACACCGAAGGCAAGACCGTCAGCCAGGGGCTCGCGCTCGCGAAGCAGATCTGGTCGGGCGGATGGTCGCCGCTCCTCGATGAACTCGCCAACGTGAGCGACCGCTCGAACGCTTACAGTGGTCCCGAGGGCTCCAAATTTTGGACCTGGGATTTGTCGGGATATGCCTACGGCGCCAACGTGAACACCGAGAACTACGACCCGAACTACAACGGCAACCTCTGGTTCCCGCTCTTTAACTTGAACGACCCGGATGTCGTGAAGGCGTTCGATGCCATCGCGGCGCTGCCTGGTTGGAAGGGCAACTACTTCACGGACGGCAGCAAAACCTTCCGCTGGGCCAACGGCAGCGCGGGTTACACCAACGGCCCCGGCAGCAGTGGCGCCTACGTGCCCATGAACGACCAAGCCCGCGGCTGGGATGCGTCGATCATCCTCACGCCCACCGATTCCCTGCAGCTGATCATGAACTATGCGCACGTGAAACGTAAGGTCACCAGCAAGACGTATCCCTTCGTCAAACTCGCCTACTGGCCTGCCGGTTGGTGGATGCAGAAGGATCAGAACTTCGGCACCTTCAGCCCCTCGCGCTCTCCCCAGGATGCCTATGAGGATGTCAACGACAGTTCCACCTACCGCGTGGTAGTCCCCGATTACAACCAGGCTATGGACGACACACCCGAACACACGGCCAGCTTCTGGGCCCGGTATAATTTCGATAATTCCGTTCCGCTGCTCAAGGGATGGACTGTGGGCCTTGGCGGTCAGTGGGAAGACCGCCGTCTCTGGTTCAGCGGCTTCTCCGGTGGCGGTGGCAACGTCGCTCTCATCAGCGGTTCTACCGACGGCGCGGATCCCGATAATCTCGTGAAATTCTACACCAAGGACCGTTATTCGTTTAACGCCTTGATCGAGTACCGCACGAGAATCGCCGACAAATATAACCTCCGCCTCGCGCTGAACGCGGATAACTTCCTCGATGACCAAGGGCGCTATGGCTTGGTTTACGCGCCGGGCGCTTCGTACCGGTTCTCGGCTGGCTTGGATTTCTAAACCGGTTTAAATCCGAAACTCCTCGACCCGCCCCGTCATCCGACCGGGCGGGTTTTTCGCATCCATTCTTCAGTCCCTTATCGTACATTTAGCGGCTTGCCTCCATGATCGCCTCTTAGCGTCATCCCTTCGTCCATGTCTCGTACCGCCAAACGCAAAGCCATCCGTGCCGCCACGCTCGCCGACGTCGGCCGGGAGGCCGGGGTTTCCGCCATGGCGGCTTCCGCCGTGCTCAACGGCGCCCGCACGTCGTCGCGCATCTCACCGGAAACTCGGGAGCGTATCCTGACTGCAGCGACCAAACTTCGCTACCGTCCCAACGCCGCCGCCCGCGCGCTTGCCGAGCGCAAGATGAACACCATCGGCGTCGCCGCGCTGTTCGATGAGAGCGGCGACCTGAACCACTATTTTCTCGAAGTCTTCAACGGCGTCATCGAGGCCGCCGCTCATCACAATCAGAACACCACCGTCTTCACGCTCCACGACTGGGAGCAGGACTTCGGGCGGCTGAATGGCTTCTGCGACGGCCGTATCGACGGCCTCATTCTCGTCGGCCCGATCATCAGCAAGGAAACGGCGAAACATCTTCCCGAGCACACGCCGTTCGTAGCGCTTCACGCCAACATCCCCATTCCGGGCGTGCAAAACATCGAGAGCGATGAGGAGGCCGGCGCTTACGAGATCGTCCGCCATCTCATCGCCAACGGCCATCGCCGCATCCTGCACCTCGCCGGACAGAGCGGCCTGCTCGGTGCGGAGCGCCGGCTCAACGGCTACCGCCGCGCACTTGCCTCGGCGCGCATTCCTTTCGATCCGTCGCTCGTGGTCGAGGCCGGCTTCAGCGCAAGCGTCGGTCGTCGCGCGCTCAGCGACTGGCTCAAGAAACACAAAAAAGATGCGCTGCCCGATGCGATTTTCTGCGCCAGTGATCCGATGGCCGTGGGCTGTCTCGAAGCGCTCGCGGAAGTCGGCATCCGCGTGCCTGAAGATGTTTCCGTAACGGGTTTCGACGACAGCCTCGCCGCGCGCACGACGATGCCGCAGCTGACCACTGTGCGCCAGCCGCTCCGAGTCATGGGCATGAAAGCCGTCGAGTGTCTGCTCACCCGCATCCAGCAGCACCAAGGACACGCCGATCACACCGAACCCAAGCCCATCGTGTTTCCCGTCGAACTCGTCGAGCGCGCCTCGGTCCGGAATCTCAAGGCGAAGTAAC
>CAMLSH010000032.1 GCA_946482625.1 uncultured Opitutaceae bacterium | reverse complement strand
GTCGGCGTGCCGGTGCCGAGGTTGTAGAAGAGTCCGGTGCCGGGCGTGGACAGTTTTTCGAAGACGGCGATGTGGGCGCGGGCGAGGTCGTCCACGTGGACGTAGTCGCGAAGGCAGGTGCCGTCCGGTGTGGGATAGTCGGTGCCGAAAACTTTGAGCGCGGGCGCCTTGCCTTGGGCGGCGGCGATGGCGACGGGGATCAGGTGAGTTTCCGGGTTATGATCTTCACCGATGGAGCCATCTTCGGATGCGCCGGCGGCGTTGAAATAGCGGAAGGCGGCGAAGCTCAGGCCGTGCGCGTGCGCGATGGATTTGAGGGCGTTCTCGATGTCGAGTTTCGTCTGGCCGTAGGGATTGATCGGCGCCTGTGGCAGGCTTTCGACGATGGGCATTTTCTCCGGGATGCCGTAGGTCGCGCAGGTGGAGGAAAAGACAAACTTCTTCACGCCTTTGGCCAGCATCGCGTGGAGCAGGTGGAGCGTGGCGGAGACGTTGTTGAAGTAATACTTCAGCGGATCGGTCACCGATTCGCCGACGTACGCGTACGCGGCGAAATGCATGACGACGTCGATTTTCTCTTTCTCCAAGATGCCTCCGACCGCGGATTCGTCGCCGAGATTCACGTCGTAAAACGGGATCTCTTGGGCGACTGCGGCGCGGTGGCCGAAGACGAGATTATCGAGGACCACCGGGCGGTGGCCTGCGGCAATCAGTTGGCGGACGCAGTGCGAGCCGATGTAGCCGGCTCCTCCAACGACAAGTACGTTCATGCGGGCGAGGCTTGTATTGCGTTCGAGGGATGGTTGGCTAGCCGTTTTCGCTCCAATCTTTTCATGAAGCCCGCTCGCATCGTCATCACTGGTATCGGACTCACGGCGCCCAACGGCAACTCGTTGGCCGAATTCCGGCAGAATCTGCTCAACGGCGTCGCAGGTGTGGAGCGTTTCGATGTGCGTTACATGGGCAATCTGCTCGCGGGCGTGTGCCACTACGATCCGCTCAAGTATCAGAAGAAAAAAGAGGTCCGCGTGGGGACGCGCGCCGGCTCGATTTCGATCTACTGTGCGCGTGAAGCGCTCGCGGATAGCGGCGTGAATTTCGACACGTTGCGCAAGGATCGCGTCGGCATCTACATCGGCTGCACCGAGCATGGGAATGTCGAAACGGAGAACGAGATCTACAACATCTCGAAGTTTAATTACGACACGAAGTATTGGTCGCACTATCACAACCCGCGGACCGTCGCCAACAACCCGGCGGGCGAAACCTCGCTCAATCTCGGCGTCACCGGTCCGGCGTACACGATCGGCGCGGCGTGCGCGGCGGGTAACATGGGACTGATTCACGCGACGCAGATGTTGCGGCTAGGCGAAGTGGATTTCGCGATCTGTGGCGGCGTCAGCGAAAGTATTCACACGTTCGGGATCTTCGCCGGTTTCAAATCGCAGAATGCCCTCGCCACGCATGAGGACCCGAAGAAAGCCTCGCGACCCTTCGACAAGGCGCGCAACGGCATCGTCATCTCTGAAGGCGGCGGGCTCTACACGCTCGAGCGCCTCGAAGATGCGCAGGCGCGTGGCGCGAAGATTTACGGCGAGATTGCCGGCTATCACGTGAACTCGGACGCGTCCGATTACGTGCTTCCGAATCCGACGCGGCAGGCCGAGTGCGTTCGCCATGCGATCGCGCGCGCGGAGATGAAGCCGAGCGACATCCACATCGTGAACACCCACGCCACGGCCACCCCGCTGGGCGACATCCAGGAGTGCGAAGCGATCCGTGCGGTCTTCGGCGAGGGTTGTCCCGACACGTTTATCAACAACACGAAGAGCTTCATCGGCCATGCGATGGGAGCGGCGGGAGCGCTAGAACTGGCGGGAAATCTGCCGTCGTTCGACGACTTGACGGTTCATCCCACGATCAACGTGGACGACCTCGATCCGCAATGTGCGTTGCCCGGGCTCGTGCTCAATCAGCCGGTGAAGGCAAAACGGGTTGACGCTATTTTGAACAATTCCTTCGGTATGCTGGGCATCAATTCGACGCTGATTGTGAAGCGCTTTGTTGCCTGAACCGACTTCCCGACCAGCTTTCCACACATGACCAAAGACCAATGCAAACAGGTGGTGATCGACATCATCACCGACATCGCACCCGACGAAGATCTCTCCAATCTCAAGCCGGACGTCCGTCTGCGCGATCAGCTCCAGCTCGATAGCATGGACTTCTTGGACATTGTCATGGAGCTCCGCAAACGCCACGGGATCGAGGTGCCTGAGGCCGACTACATCCAACTCGCCTCGCTCGATAGCTGCGCCGAATACCTCACGCCGAAGTTCACGGCCGCGGGGAAATAACCGACCGATCTGTGCGATGCACAGCGTTCGTGCGAAGCCGGGAGTTTTCCCGGCTTTTTATTTTGAATCGCAAAGACGCGAAGGCGCAAAGTTCAGAGCGATGAGGCACGGCTTCCTGTTTCGGCTCTTTGCGTTCGTTCTTCGCGGCTTCGCACCTTTGCGATTCACTCGGACTTTCTCTCGATGAACACGCAAACGCACTATGACGTCGCCATTATCGGCGCGGGGATGTCCGGCCTCGCTGCAGGCATCCGGTTGGCACATTTTGGGAAACGCGTGTGCATCTTCGAGCGGCACAACGCTGTCGGCGGGCTCAATGGTTTCTACAGTCTCGCAGGACGAAAGTACGATGTCGGCTTGCACGCGTTGACCAACTACGTGCGGCCTGGCGTGAAGGGAACGCCGCTGGGGAAATTGCTGCGGCAGCTGCGGATCGAGCGCGAGGAATTCGCGCTGAGCGAGCAAAAGCGTTCACGCGTTGCGTTCGGACCGGGCGGCGAAACATCGCTGACGTTCACGAACGATTTCGCGGTGTTTGAAAGCGAAGTCGCGCGGGCGTTTCCGAAGCAGATCGATGGGTTTCGAAAGCTTGTCGAAGTGGTGCGAACCTTCGACGACGTCGCGCTCGATGCGAAACCAGTGTCGGCGCGCGAGGTTGTTCGTCGGTACGTGAGCGATCCGCTGTTGGAGGATATGCTGTTTTGTCCGCTGATGTACTATGGCAGCGCGAGCGAGCACGACATGGAGTTCGGGCAGTTCGTGATCATGTTCAAGGCACTCTTCCTCGAAGGCTTTGCTCGCCCGCTCGACGGCGTGCGGGTGATCCTCCGCGTGTTGACCGAGAAATACCGCGCAGCGGGCGGTGAGCGCCGGATGAAGTGCGGCGTGCGGCAGATTCTCGCGCAGGGAAATCGCGCGAGCGCGTTGATCCTCGACGACGGTAGTGAAATCACGGCGACGCACGTGATCAGTTCGGCAGGCGGACCGGAGACGGCGTCGTTGATCGATTCCAACACGCGGTTCCAAATCGCCCCGCCGTCGCACGAAATGGCGTCGGTCCCCGATCAACCCGCTGGCCGCCTGAGTTACACCGAGACGATCACGGTGCTCAACTGCCAGCCGGCGGCGCTCGGCTGGGGCGACGACACGATTGTGTTTTTCAACGACTCGGCGCGTTTCACGTACGAGCGTCCGGTCGATCAGGTCGATGTGCGCAGCGGCGTGATCTGTTTCCCTAACAACTTCGCGTATCCGAACGGCCAGAACATCGAGGAAGGTTTTTTCCGCTGCACCTGTCTGGCGAATTACGAACGCTGGGCGTTTCTGCCCGACGCGGAGTATCGCGCGGACAAAGCGCGCTGGTACGCGGCGATCACGGAGAGCGCTAAACGTTTTCTGCCCGCGTTGCCGCAAGCTCCGGTCACGACGGGAGCGTCCGACGCGTTGACGGCAGCGACCGTGGCGACGGATATGTTCACGCCGCGCACGATCACGAAATTTACCGGACACGCAGCTGGCGCGATCTACGGTTCACCGGTGAAAAACCGCCAGGGACGCACCGCGCTGGAGAATGTCTATCTCTGTGGGACTGATCAGGGATTTCTGGGAATCGTCGGCGCGATGCTGAGCGGCATCTCGATGGCGAACTATCACATTTTGCAGAAGAGCTGACGGATCATCGCGGTCTGCGCGGGAGTTTTCCAACAGGGCCCGCGCTCAGAGATACGACGGCAGCGAGGCAAGATATTCTTTGCTCGCGCCGGCGAGCCACGCGTTGCCGTTTTTGAGTTTAACGACGCGAAGGGCAACGCCTTTCCGGCCGCCGAAGGCGAGGCCGAACAGGAGGACGACCAATCCCACGGGAATCAGCATGAGCATCGCAGTCCCGGCTTCGTTTCCAGCGCTCACCATGCCGGCGATGAACATCGCCAAACCCGCGAAGAACGTAAGCCAAGCGATGATTTTGTTTTTGGTGACGATGGCCTGACCTTGCCGGCTGAGCGGGAGGTCGATCATGACTTTTTTTCGGAAGACGTAGTGAAGAATGATGACGACGAGCAGGTTGATCAGAATGGCGAAGAAAATGGCGGGTGTGCACCAATAGAACGCCTTGCGTTTCACGTCGTCTTCCGTGACGGGCTGATTGGTTTTGACGCAACGTTGCGGAAGCCGCGCATCGGCGACGGGCACCACGATGTTTTTCCCGTCGGCGCGTGCATTGGTCTGCCCGGAGGCGAGGGGGATCGGTGCGCCTTCGCGAATGGATTGATAGTAGACGTCTTTGCCTTCGACCGAGACCCAGCCGTGCTCCGTCTTGATCATCTGCGCTGGCGGAAACGATTTTCCCGTGATGACGCAGATCTGTTCCCCGGGCCGGGGTGCGGAGGGGGCGTTCGAAGTGGCCGGGTTTTTTGGCGGGAACAGCGATGTCTGGCCGGCCGGTTTCCAATCCGCCATGGAGTGGTTCCAGACGAGCGTGTCCGGCGAAATTTTTCCCGAGGAGATCAACGCAGGGAGTTGGGCGTCGGTTACAGGGCCTTTGCGTTCGTCGTTAACGGCGTAAAACCAGTCCATGGAAATGTGCGAGGGGTTAGCGGAAGTGGCGCCGTATCTCTCGCTCAAACCGTCGAACGGAGTCGAGGGGATTGTGGGCGACTGGGGACGCGTGGCCGCGCGAAAACCGCCCTTGCGCTCCTTCGGCTCGCGCCTTCACTCAGTCGTTTTTTCCATGGCTTACGACTGGTTGAAAGGTGTCGCCGACGAGTACGATGTCATCGTGATCGGCAGTGGTCTCGGTGGTCTCACCGGCGCCAATGTCCTCGCGAAGGCCGGGCATCGCGTGCTCCTGCTCGAACATCACTACCAATTCGGCGGACTCGCCACGTGGTTCACGCGCAAGGGCGGTCACATTTTCGACATTTCGCTGCACGGCTTCCCGAGCGGCATGCTCAAGTCCTGCCGCAAGTATTGGACGAAGGAGATCGCGGACTCGATCGTGCAACTGAAGGACATCCGCTTCGTGAATCCGCAGATGGACGTGTGGACGACGTTCACGCGCGAGGATTACACGCGGGTGCTGGTCGAGCAGTTCAAGCTGCCGCGGGAGCAGGTCGAGGCGTTCTACGATCACCTGCGGTCGATGAACTACTACGACAACAATCCCGAGACGACTGGCGAGATGCTCGCGCGGTTTTTCCCGGGACGTGAAGACGTTCACCGCCTGCTGATGGAGCCGATCTCGTACGCGAACGGCTCCAACTTCGACGACCCGGCGATCACCTTTGGCATCGTCTTCAGCAATTTCATGGGCGCGGGCGTGTACACGTTCCGCGGCGGCTCGGACCTGCTGATCGAGAAGATGACCGACGAGCTGAAGAAGAACGGCGTCGAGCTGCGCAAAAAGGTCCTCGTGGATAAAATCCTGGTCGAGGAACGCGACGGCCGGAAAATCGCTTGCGGCATCGTGGCGGGTAACGGCCGCGTGATCCGCGCGAAGGCGGTGCTCTCGAACGCGAACATCAAGAACACGATTTTTCGGCTCGCCGGCGAAGAGAACTTTCCGGCCGATTTCGTCGAGCAGGCCAAGGCGGTCCGCATCAACACGAGTTCGTGTCAGGTGTATCTCGGTATTCGCAAAGGCGAGACGATCCCGCACATCGGCGATCTCGTGTTCACGTCGGCCGCGCCGAAGTACAGCAACGAGGAATTGACGGATCTGCACACGACGAGCCGGACGTTTTCGGTTTATTATCCCGACACGCGCCCCGGTTCGGACCGCTACACGGTCGTCGCGTCGCTCAACGGACGTTATCCCGAGTGGAAGGCGCTTTCGAATGAAGAGTATGAGAAACACAAGGAGCGGTTGATCGAGGAATCGATCGTCGCGCTGGAGAAGTTTATCCCGGGCGTGCGCGAGAAGATCGATTGGAGGGAAGCGGCGACGCCGCGCACGATCGAGCGCTACACCACGCACATGAGTGGAACGTCGTTCGGCACGAAGTTCGAGGGCTTGCCCGTTTCGATGAGCCTCTCGGAAAAGCTGCCTGGACTCTACCACGCAGGCAGCGTCGGCATCATCATGTCGGGCTGGCTCGGCACGATTAACTACGGCGTCATCACGGCCAACAAGATCGACCAGTACGTGCGTGCGCAGAAGCGGGCGAATGACTCAGTGGATTCCGGCGCGATCAAGACAGCCCACGTTTAACTTGAATCCCCGAGACGCAAAAAGACACGACGGTCGCGCGAAGAATCTCTTTGCTCCGTTCTTTGCGACTTAGCGTCTTTGCGATTCATCTAATCTCCCATCCATGTCCCCAGTCACCGATCTGATCCCGCATCGTCCGCCGTTCCTCTTTGTCGACGAAATCGTTTCCGAAACGGCTGACAGCCTGACCGCGAAACGTACGTGGCGCGCGGAAGAGGATTTCTACAAAGGACACTATCCGGGCGCGCCGATCACGCCCGGCGTGTTGTTGTGCGAAGCGGTTTTTCAGACAGGGGCACTCTACATGGCGCGGCAGGCTCAAGCCGCGGGCGCGAAGCCGGGCGAAGGCGTGCCGCTGATGGCGAAGATCAGTGACGTGCGTTTCCGGAACCCGGTGTATCCCGGCGACAGCATCGTGATCGAGGTGAAGAAAAAAGACATGGCCGCCGGTTTCACGATGATGAGCGGCGCGATCAAGAAAGCGGATGGCACGCGCGTGCTCAGCGTCGATTTCACCGTCGCGTGGAAAACGCCCGAAGGCGGTGCGCCGGCAGTCCCGGCGGCGCAGCAACAGCAGCAAGTGCAGCAGTGAGCGCGCACATGGCTGATTTTCTCCATATCTCCGGAAAAACCTTCGTCGTTTTTGGCGTGGCCAATCGAAAGAGCGTCGCGTGGCACGTTGCCAAGACGTTGGAAGAACAAGGCGCGACGGTGATCTATAGCGTGCGTTCGGAAGCGCGGAAAAAATCGTTGGAGACATTGCTCGCGGGGAAACCGGTATTCATCTGCGACGTTGAGCACGAAGGTGCGGCAGAACGATTGGCAGGAGAGATCGTGGCGGCGAGGCATGCACCGCTGAGCGGCCTCGTTCACTCGATCGCGTTCGCGAACTACGCGGAGGGCTTTAAGCCGTTTCACGAAACGAAGCGCGCGGATTTTCTTCAAGCGACGGCGATCTCGGCATTCTCGCTCGTGGAGCTGGCGCGGGCGTTCAAACCGCATCTGACGAAAGACGCATCGGTTGTGACGATCGGCATCTCGTCGCTGCTCGTGACGCCGGATAACTACGGCTACATGGGGCCGATCAAAGCGGCGCTGGAGTCCGCGACGCGGTTTCTGGCGAAGTCTTTTAGCGCGGATAGCGAGGTGCGCTTCAACGTCGTCGGTGCGGGGCCGCTCAAGACGAGCGCCTCGGCGGGGATTCCCGGATACATCGAAAGTTATCTCTACGCGGAGAAACTCACGTTTCGAAAGCGCAACTTGAGCACGCAGGAGGTGGCGGATTCGGCGGTGTTTTTGCTTAGCCCCCGTAGCAGCGGACTCAATGGAACGACGCTCACGGTGGATGCGGGTCTCGGCTCGAATTATTTCGATCAGGAAATCATCCGCCTCGCGATGAGGCCGGATGCGAAGTCGCTCTAACAGCGAGATAATCTCATGCGCTTTCAGAACGTTTGTCTCGAATCCCTCGCCGTCGCTTTACCGGACGAGGTGATGACCTCAACGGCGATCGAGGAGCGGCTGAGGCCGATGTACGAGCGGCTCAAGCTGCCGTTTGGCCGGCTGGAATTGATGACCGGCATTCGCGAGCGACGTCACTGGTCGTTGGGTACGCGTCCGTCGGATGCGAGCGCTGCCGCCGGGCGCGCGGTACTCGCGAAATCCTCGCTGCGTGCCGAGCAGATCCAGATGTTCATGCACGGCGCGGTTTGCCGCGACATGCTGGAGCCGGCGACGGCGTCGTTCGCCCATCGCAAAATCGGGCTGCCGCCGACCGCGCAGATTTTCGACGTTTCGAATGCCTGCCTCGGATTTCTCAACAGCATGGTGATTCTCGCCGGCATGATCGAGTCGGGCCAGATTCTGGCGGGCATGGTTGTATCCGGCGAAAACGGACGCCCGCTGATCGAGCAGACGCTCAACCACCTCGCGTCGGCGCCGCTCAATCGGAACGAGATAAAGCCTTTTTTCGCCAATCTCACGATCGGCTCGGGCGCGGTTGGGGCGATTCTTTGTCATCGCTCGCTGGTGAAAGGCCGGGCGCATCGGTTGCTCGGAGGCGCCGGACGCGCGGCGACGCAGCATAGCGAACTTTGCCAGGGCGACAGCCACGGCGCGGAGGCGCTCGCGATGCAGACCGACTCCGAGCAACTGCTGATCGCGGGCGTTCAGCTCGCGCGTGAGACGTGGAGCGATTTTACCGCGCAAACGGGATTTACGGCGGCCGATACTCAGCGGTTCATCTGCCATCAGGTGGGCTCGGTGCACCGTCGTAAACTTTACGAGACGCTCGGACTCGATCTCGCAAAAGATTTTTCGACCTTTGAAACGCTCGGTAACATGGGCTCGGTTTCGCTGCCTGCGACGCTCGCCCTCGCTCTCGATGCAGGCGCGGTGAATGACGGCGATCGCGTCGGCCTCCTCGGAATCGGCAGCGGGCTGAACTGCTTGATGCTCGCGCTGGAGTGGTGATGGACACGCCTGCTCAATCTTCAGAAACCGGCCAGCGGCCGGCGCTCCCGAGGTGGTTGCGTGTGCTCTATCCGTTCGAACCGAAATGGTTTCGGACTCCGCATGGGGCGCGGATGAGCTATCTCGACGAAGGTCCACGCGACGACGAGGCCGTGCTCATGTTGCACGGAAATCCCACCTGGTCGTTTTTCTATCGGGATCTCGTGAAGCGGGTTGCACCGACGCTGCGTTGCGTGGTGCCAGATCACGTCGGCATGGGATTGTCTGAAAAGCCGGCGGACTATTCCTACCGCTTGGCGACGCGCATCGCGGACGTGGAGGCGTTGGTCGCTTCGCTTGGGCTCAAGAAAATCCATCTGGTTGTTCACGACTGGGGTGGGGCGATCGGGTTTGGTTTTGCAACGCGACACCCTGAGCTGGTTGGAAGGATCACGATTTTGAATACGGCGGCGTTCGTTTCGGATCGGATTCCGGCGCGGATCGCGATCTGTCGTGCTCCGGGCATCGGTGAATTTGCGGTGCGCGCGTTCAACGCCTTCGCCTGGCCGGCGACGTGGATGTCGGTGCATGCGCGAAAACTGAAGGAGGATGAGGCGCGCGGCTTTCTTTTCCCGTACGATTCGTGGGCCAATCGCATCGCGGTACACCGTTTCGTCGCGGATATCCCGCTAGAATCGTCGCATCCGAGCCGGACGACCTTGGAGGAGATCGAGCGCAACCTGCCGCTTCTCGCGGACAAACCGAAGCTGATCGTCTGGGGCGCGTGGGATTTTTGTTTTCATGACGCATTCCTCGATCGCTGGCGGGAAATTTATCCCGACGCAGATGTCCGCCGGCTGATCGAGGCCGGGCATTATGTGTTGGAGGATGGCGGCGAGCCGACGCTTACGACCATTCGCGATTTTCTTTTGAAACGCTGAGCCAACCTCGTCGCTTGATCCTATGAAATTCGAACACTTCGCCATCAACGTTCCTGACGCCCGCGCCCAAGCCGCATGGTGGGTGCAGAACCTCGGTCTCACGGTCGCGCGCAAGCGTGACGATGCCCCGTATACACACTTCCTGGCCGATGAAACGGGCCGCGTGATCGTGGAGCTCTATTCCAATCCATCGGCGCCTTATCCGGACTACGCGAAACAGCACCCGCTCGTGTTTCACGTCGCGTTTGTCGCGACAGATACGCAGGCGGACCGCGCGCGGTTGGAGAAGGCCGGCGCGACATTTATCATCGAAGAAACGCCGGACGGCTCGTCGCTCATCATGATGAGCGATCCGTGGGGCGTGGCATTGCAGTTTTGCCAGCGCGGGAAGCCGTTTTAAGCTCAATAAAAAGCGCGGAGACCAAGAGGTCGCCGCGCTTGAAAGAAGGGGACGGGGCGCTGGGGCGGAGCGATTTATTTGGCGCCGTCTTCGCCGTCCACCGGGCGTTCGAGTTCCTCGCGACATTCGTTCATGACGCGCAGGTAAACTTCGCGGAGATCGAACAAGCGTGCGACCGCGTCATCGCGGAAACTGCTTAGCGAACGCGAGAAACTGGTCGCGCGTTCGTCGAGCAGGGCGAGGGATTGATTGAGGTCGCGGAGCGCACGTTTGAAGAGACTGATCGCCATCGCGTAGTCGCCGAAATCGAGCGCCTGAATCGCGAGCATCGCGTTTTCATCACTGCGATGGAGCGACGTTTGGAACGTAAGCGCGAGAGCCTGCGGCACCTTCTGGGGATCGTGAGCGATGCGTTCCCAGCCGCGTTTCAGGCCCAGCTGGATGGCTTTGATTGCGATGAAAATCGGGTTCTTGTGCAGCGTGTATGGTTCCGCATCGAACTCTGAGGAATCGTCGCCGGTTTCGCGCGACTCGGCTTCTTCTTCCAATTCGGAGTCTTCGCCCAGCGTGGTGCCCTCGGAGCTCCAGTCTTCTTTATCCCAACCCATGAAATGGGCGACTTCGTCGAGGCGGTCGGGATGCTCTTTTAGCTGCTCGTAGAACGCGAGGTAGCGGATAACGACTTCGTCTTGATGGCGGAGATATTGCTCCCAATCGAATTCGTTCCAGGCCAGATCACCACGTTCATCCCACTCGTTTTCAGAGGGGCCGTCAGGGTTGAAGTTGCTCATTCGTGTTGGTAGAAACTGCGGGCGGCACCGTGCTGCCCGGCTCTGGATAAGGCAATGCAAAAGCCGGTTTCGCGCCAGTCATCTGCGGTGTTTTTTGCGGGTTGAGTTAGCCGCTCGCTTCCACCTAGCGTCCGCGCTCCACAACTATGACGGAAGTACATCATGAAACGGTCTTTTTCACGGGCCGCGTGCAAGGAGTCGGCTTCCGCTACAGCACGCTGCAGGTGGCGAAGGAGTTCGAGGTTACCGGCATTGTGCAGAATCTGCCGGATGGGCGGGTGCAATTGGAGGCAGAGGGCGTATCGGCGGAGGTCGGCGCGTTTATCCACGCTGTGGAAGAGCGGATGCACGGCTATATCCGGAAAACCGAGCGCACAAAGGGCGCCAAACGGGTGCCGCAGTTCACGGGCTTCCAAATCAAGTAGGCGCTCCAGATCGGTCATCCAATTTTCACTGGGAGCTTCGGCGAAATGCGGAATTTCACTTGATGCCCATGCTTTAGTTGTATTTGTTTATCAACTCACTCAACATAATGGCTGCCGCTGACAATATCCACCCGATCTTTGACCGCGTTTTAGGGCGTCCCGAAAAGGAAGCGCGGCTGAAGCAGCGCTCGTTGGTGATCTGGCTTTACGGGTTGTCTGGCTCGGGAAAAAGCACGCTCGCGGTGGCTTTGGAGCGCCGGCTTTTTGCGGAAGGGTTTACGACACAGCTATTGGACGGGGACAACGTTCGCACGGGTTTGAATCGGGGGCTCGGTTTCACCGACGCTGATCGTGCGGAAAACATCCGTCGCGTGGCGGAGGTCGCGAAGCTCTTTGCTCAGGCAGGGTTGGTCACGATCTGCTCGTTTATCACGCCACTCCGGACATTGCGGCAATCGGCGCGCGACATCATCGGCGCTGAGGATTTTTTCGATGTTTACGTGAAGGCGTCGTTCGAGACTTGCGCGCGGCGTGATCCCAAAGGTCTCTATGCGAAAGCGGGCGCGGGCGGCGTGAAGCAGTTCACCGGAAAAGATTCTGCGTTTGAAGAGCCGGCGGCGGGCGAGGCAGCGCTGGTGATCGATACCGAAGCGGAGTCTCCGGAAACGTCGCTGAACGGCCTGTACGCGGCGGTGCGTACCAAAATTTCCCATACATGAGTTCGTATAATCTGACCCATCTCGCGCAATTGGAGCACGAGGCCATCTTCATCATGCGTGAAGTCGCCGCGCAGTTTGAGCGGCCGGCATTGCTGTTCTCTGGTGGCAAGGACTCCATCGTCATGGTGCGCCTCGCGCAAAAGGCGTTCGCGCCCGCTAAGATCCCGTTCCCCCTCGTCCACATCGATACGGGGCACAATTTTTCCGAGGCGATCGAGTTTCGCGACTGGCTCGCGAAAGACCTCAACGCCCGCCTGATCGTTCGCTACGTCGAAGACTCCATCAAAGCCGGCCGCGCGGTCGAAGAGAAAGGCCCGAATCCCTCGCGCAACGGTCTTCAGACCGTCACGCTGCTCGATGCGATCGAGGAGTTGAAATTCGACGCCTGCCTCGGCGGCGCGCGTCGCGACGAAGAAAAGGCCCGCGCCAAAGAGCGCTTCTTCTCGCACCGCGACGAGTTCGGCCAATGGGACCCGAAGAACCAACGTCCTGAGCTCTGGAATCTTTTCAACGGTCGCAAAAACCACGGCGAACACTTCCGCGTTTTCCCGCTCTCCAACTGGACCGAGATGGACGTGTGGCAATACATCGCCCGCGAGAAGATCCCGCTGCCGCCGCTGTATTTCTCGCACGAACGGGAGATCGTGAACCGCAACGGCACGCTGCTGGCCAACACGCCGTTCATCACCGTCATGCCGGGCGAGAAGGTGGAGAAACGTATCATCCGTTTCCGTACCGTGGGCGATGCGACCTGCACCGGTGCCGTCGAATCCACGGCTTCGACGCTGGGTGACATCATCCAGGAAGTCGCCGCCGCGCGTCAGACCGAACGTGGGACGCGCGCCGACGACAAACGCTCCGAAACCGCCATGGAAGACCGCAAGAAGGCGGGGTATTTCTAAAGCAAATTCAAAAGTCCGAAGGCCGAATGCCGAAGCCGGAAAACCGGCCGGTTCATTTTGGGCCTTCGAAATTTGTCATTCGGATTTTTAAAACTCATGTCTCATACCGACGCTCACTACCTTTCCATGGATCTGCTCCGTTTCACGACGGCGGGCAGTGTCGACGACGGCAAATCCACGCTGATTGGCCGACTACTCTACGACTCCAAGGCGATTTTTGAAGATCAGCTCGACGCGATCGAGCGCGCTACGGAACAGCGTGGCGAGGAGCATTTGAATCTCTCGTTGCTCACCGACGGCCTCCGCGCCGAACGCGAGCAAGGCATCACCATTGATGTCGCGTATCGCTACTTCGCCACGCCGAAGCGCAAATTCATCATCGCGGATACGCCTGGGCACATCCAGTACACGCGCAACATGGTGACGGGCGCTTCAACAGCCAACCTCGCCATCATTCTTATCGACGCCCGCAAAGGCGTGATCGAGCAGACCTGCCGCCACTCGTTCATAGCCTCGCTGCTGCGCATCCCGCACATCGTCGTCTGCGTGAACAAAATGGACCTCGTCGATTTCAAAGAAGAGGTTTTCAACAACATCGTCGCGCAGTACTCGGAGTTCGCGTCACGCCTTGAAGTGGCGGACATTAAGTTCATCCCGATCAGCGCGCTGCACGGGGACAACGTTGTCGATAAGTCGGACAAGATGCCCTGGTACCAAGGCTCGCCGCTGCTCTACACGCTCGAGACCGTCTACATCGGCAGCGACGCGAACCACATCGACGCCCGCTTCCCGGTGCAAACCGTGATCCGTCCGAATAACGACGAGCATCATGATTTCCGTGGTTTTGCAGGGCGGGTTGCTGGTGGCGTCTTCAAAGTTGGCGACGAAGTCCTGGCGCTTCCCTCCGGATTCACCTCGAAGATCAAATCGCTTCACGGCCCCGACGGTGAAGCATCTGAAGTTTTTTCACCGATGTCCGTAGCGATGACGCTGACAGACGAGATCGATATCTCGCGTGGTGGCATGATCGTGAAGCCGAACAACCAACCGCAGATCAGTCAGGATGTAGAAGCGATGCTCTGCTGGTTCTCGCCGACGAAGCTCAATCCAAACGGCAAATACATCCTGCGCCACACGACCCGCGAGGTGAAGTGCGCGATTAAGGCGGTCCGCTACAAGGTGAACATCAACACGCTTCACAAGCTAGAAGGGGACGCCGAGATCGGCATGAACGACATCGGTCGGGTGCTCATCCGTACCGCGTCGCCGCTGTTTTTCGATGCATACAAACGCAATCGCAATACTGGCAGTCTGATCCTCGTCGACGAGCACACCAATGCCACGGTGGGCGCGGGCATGATCCTCTAGACTGGACGGTGCGAGTTGCCGCCGGTCGCCGAGGGCGCCGCACCAAATCTGACCGACCATATTCCCGCATTCGCGAAGTTGTCGCAGCGCGGTGCCGGAATTCTCCACGCCGCCGGCGTGTCACCTCGATCAAACTATCGAGCCGAGATGCGTTGAAGCTGTCCATCATCTACAGCCTTCAACGCCGCGCGTATCATGAGCTGGTCTCAATTATTTCACTACGCCCCCAGTTTCGCTCGCACGTTGAGAACGAAGGCGGAGACGCGCCCAGCGGCACAACTTCTATGTAAGGAGTGGTCGTGGACGAAACGACCGTTGCGGGAGGGCTGGGTTGATTTACGGCGAACTCGCAGCGGCGAGGTGGGGCCTTGAACTTAGCGGAACGAGTTATTGAGTGCACGGTGCTGCTGGAGTCGCTGGGAGAGCCCGTGCTTGAGTGAGCGTTCGCTCAGCGCATCGTGCGCATGGTCGTCGCACTATGTCGTTCGTCGATGAAGTTGATGGGAACCGATGGGCGTTTCTGCGTTCGAGAGGGGCGGTTTCGGTTAAGACGTGGGCACTAAGGAAATGAGATTTCTGGGCTGCTCGGATCAATGCTCCTTGATGAGCAACCAGTTTGGCTACTGTAGGCTCATATTTTCGGTGTAAAAAGAGGCGATTTTCTACTTAAAAATCTTATAATTCATTATGCTCAAATTTCTTAGGAAAAATACCAAATTAGGCAGAAATAAATGCTTGCGCGCAGACGTTTTTGGAGGATTCTCCAGTTCCCTCCCGCCAAAAACTGTACGTAGAGCTTAGCTCCGTATGGTTTATCGCCCGGCTCACGCCGGGCGATTTTTTTTGCCCAAAT
>CAMLSH010000031.1 GCA_946482625.1 uncultured Opitutaceae bacterium | reverse complement strand
CAACAACATCACCTTCACGCTCACCGGGCCCGCGAAGATAATCGGCGTCGGCAACGGCGACCCCAGCAGCCATGAGCCTGACAAAGCGAACACCCGCTCCGCATTCAATGGCCTCGCTCAAGCCATCGTCCAAACAACCTTCACGGGAGGCACGATTTCGTTGAGGGCCGAATCCTCCGGCTTGGCGCCCGCCGTACTTACCTTGCGCAGCCGCTGATTCAGATACCACCGGAGCTCTGCAACGGCGCCGCGCAGACAAGGTCGTCGCGCGTTTTTGCCGGCGTGTACCGAATTTAGGGGTCTGCCCAATCGCTCGGGGAAAAGGCATTCGCCTGCGCGCGCTCCAACCTGCCAGTCCATCGATTGTGTTTGGATTGGTGTTATCGGGCGGGCCACGGCGGGTATACCGTGGCCCGCTTTAACGCCGCCGATTCACGCGCGGTGCTGCGAAGACGGCGCGGGCAATCCCACGCGCATCAAGCTGCTCCCAGCATCCATCCGCACGGCAGTTACCTGCGCGAGTTGCTCGTCTCGGAAACAGGGAAACCATTTTCCTCGGCAGCGAACGATGGTCGGCAGCCCGCCTGTCTTCGCGGCGGATCAACGCACGACGCTGTCGCCTTCGATTTCCACCACGTAGATCGTGCCGACCGAGTCGTTGACCCAGCGCTCCGGGTTGATGAAGCGACGTCCGTCAGCCGCTGTCTTCACGTCCAGCGGTGTGCGCTTGGCATCGGTGAGTTTATAGACCGTCGTGATTTTGTTTTTGAAATCCGGCAACGTGAAGACGCCGTTCTGGCCGTCGCGTTCGACATGGAAGAGCGTGAAATAAAGTTTCCCGGGCTTGGTCGTGCAGCGCCAGTTATTGAAGGCAAGAAACACGGGCTTTCCGAGGCGGTCCTTGAGCGTGGATGCCGGTTCGCCGAACTCTTCGCCAAAGGGAGAACGCCCTGCGCCGTAGATAGCCTCGCCATTTGCCTTCAGCCAGGCGCCGACTTCGCGGAGGTTATCCTGACTGGGCTGCGGAATGACGCCCTCGGCCGTCGGACCGACGTTGAGTAGGTAGTTGCCGCCTTTGGACACGATATCGACGAGTTTGAACACAAGCTCACCGGGTGACTTCCAGTTATGGTCGTCGGTGCGATAGCCCCACGTGTGGTTGAGCGTCGCGGGAACTTCGAAGGCTTCATCGGAGGCTTTGGGCGGGATGACGTTGTCTCCGGTGCTCATGTAATCGCCCACCTTGCCGAGCCGGCCATCGATGAGCGTGGAGGGCTGCAGCGTGCGGACGATGTCGGTGAGGCGCTTCGGACGGTCGCCCGTCATCAGTTGCGGCGTATCGAACCAGATGAGACAGATCGGGCCGTAGTTTGTGAGCAGCTCGCGCAGCTGTGGCTCCACCTTTTTCTGGAGGTACTCGTCGTACGAGCCGTCCTTGTCCTTGACCGGATTCTCCGGGAAATCCCAGTTGTTGCCGGTACCTCCGCGCTCGTGCCAGTCCTGCGACTGCGAGTAGTAAACGCCAAAACGCAGTCCGCGTTTCGCGCAGGCCGCGGCGAGTTCCTTGACGATGTCGCGCTTGAAAGGCGTGGCGTCCACAACGTTGAATGGGCTCACGTGCGACTTAAAAAGCGCGAAGCCGTCGTGGTGCTTCGAGGTGATCACCACGTACTTCATGCCCGCGTCCTGGGCCAGCTGCGCCCAGGCATCGGCGTCGAACTTCACCGGGTTAAACTGTTTCGCGAGTTGAGCATACTCCGTCACCGGAATCCGCATGCGGTGCATCACCCATTCGCCAATACCAGGCGACCGTTCCCCCTTCCAATAGCCGGCCGGAATAGAATAGAGCCCCCAGTGAATGAAGAGCCCGAACTTGTCGTGTCGGAACCATTCGAGCCGTTTCTCCTTCGCGGCGGGACTTTCGGGATCGGCAGGCATTGAGAGGGTCGGCTCCACGGCTCGCAACGAAGCGAGTGCGCCGAGCAGGAAAACGATTCCAGTGAATAACAGGGACGTGCGGTTTGTTTTCATCAGATGAGGGAAGAGACGCGTGACAAATCAGGGTCAGAGATTGGCGGAGTCGAAGCGGTTTGGGGAAGACAGACGGGGTGAACGGCCGGCTCGACGAGCAGCCAAAATCATCTGCCTGGTGTTCACGAATCAAAGCACCTGCCGGCTATATCGTTAAGCGCCGGCGTCATCGTCCGTCGCGACAACACCACGCAGAAAATCACACTCAACGACATAACCTAACGGCACGTTGCCGGCGCCGTCGCTCCGAGAGAGTGTACCCGCCCCCAAACCTCGACCCATGTTCGCTCTGTTCGCCCTGCTAACACTCCCCGGCTTCGACCTCGCAATCCACGAGCGCCCGCGTGTCGTCCGTCTCGCCGAAATCTCGCTCAGTGCCGAACCGCACACGATCGTCGAGGCCCCCAACCCAAGGAGTGCGGGAGGGCGTCACGACTTCTCCTCGGAAGGCGATTACTGGTGGCCCGATCCTGCGAATCCCGGCGGTCCGTATATCCGTCGCGACGGCGAAACGAATCCGGAAAATTTCGTCACTCATCGCCGGCTGCTTTTCACGTTTGCCCGCGACTTCAGCAATCTCGCCGCCGCCTGGAAGATCACGCGGGACGAACGCTACGCCGCCACCGGTGTGCGCCAGTTGCGTGCATGGTTCGTCGCCCCGGAAACGCGGATGAATCCAGACCTTCGTTACGCCCAAGCCATCAAGGGAGTCACTGACGGCCGCGGGATCGGCATCATCGACACGGTGCATCTGGCGGAGGTCGCGCGCGGCATTGAGGCGCTACGCGGCTCCAAGGCGTTCACCCCGAGCGACGACGCTGCGGTAAGCGCGTGGTTTCGCTCGTATCTGACGTGGATTCGCACCCATCCCAACGGCATTGAGGAGCGCAACGCCACGAACAATCACGGCACCTGCTGGCTCCTGCAGGCCGCGGCCTTTGCCTGTCTGGTGGTTGATGAAACGGCCCTCACGGAGTTCCGACAGCGCTTCAGGGAAGTCATCCTTCCGCAAATGGGACCGGACGGAAGTTTCCCCCGCGAGACCGCGCGCACCAAGCCGTACGCGTATTCGATTTTCAACCTCGACGTGATGTGCGCACTCGCAGTCGTGCTCTCCACGCCCGACGAAGATCTCATGCAATTCACGCTGCCCGACGGACGGAGCCTGCGTCGCGGAGTCGCCTGGCTCGCGCCCTACCTCGCCGACAAATCAACCTGGCCCTTCAAGCCTGACGTGATGGGTTGGAAGGACTGGCCCGTGCGCCAGCCCTCCCTGCTTTTCGGCGCGCTCGCGACCGGCAATCGCGACTGGCTCGTCCTCTGGCAGCGCCTCGACGCCGATCCGACGGACGAAGAAGTGCTGAGAAACTTCCCTGTCCGCCATCCTGTGCTGTGGCTGAAATAGAGCTCATCCCTCTAAGTTGGCGAACGCTGCTCCGTCAGCGCCGCTAAGCGCTAAAAACCGGTGCGACGACGCCCCCTTCCCCATTTTCTCCAAGACGCCCTTCACGGTCATTCGCTCCAAATTCGAAAACATTTCCAAAAGCTCAAAACACGATGATCACGCCCACTGTTAAAAATTCGAAGGCCAGAAGCCGGCGCCTCCCCAAAATTCCACCGCTGCACAGTGCACTGACACTCGCGCTCGGCCTGCTTGCGATCGTAGCAGCCGATGCGCGCGCCCAATCGGCACCGACGACCCAGCCCGCGTGGACCTTGGTCGCGCCCGGCGTTTGGAAAACCACCATCGGCAAAGCCGAAGATCTCACGCTTCTTTCCGCCGCCGGTATTCAGCCAAAGGTGACGGCACTCGCCGCCATGCCCGAGGCCGCTTTCCCGTTAAACGCACAGGAGATCGCCGCCAGCCAGTGGGATTGGAAGACCGCGGTCCGCCTGCCGCTCGCACTCGACGAGGACATCTACGGTCTCGGCGTTGACTTCAAATCGATCCGGCGAACTGGCACCACGTTTCAGCTCCACGTGGACCACTGGGGCGGCGTCACCGGTCGCACCCATGCGCCTGTCCCGCTCTACGTCTCGACGCGCGGCTACGCGGTGCTTTTCGACTCCGCCCGCTACCTCAAAGTGAGCGTCGGTCTCGGCGTCCGTCTCGCAGCGACGGAAAAGCCGCCGGTTATCGATCGTACCACCGGTAAAGGCTGGGCCGCCCAACCGCGCTCCGACTCGATCGAGGCGCTCACGAACGCCCCCGGCATGGATGTGCTCGTATTCGCCGGTCCAACACCGCTCGACGCCGTCCGCCGTTACAACCTCTACTGCGGTGGCGGCGCGCTTCCGCCGAAATGGGGCCTCGGCTTTCTGACCCGCACCCCCACCCGCTATTCCGCCGAGCAGGCGCTGAACGAAATCGCCGAGTTCCGCCGCAACGGCATTCCCCTCGACATGCTCGGGCTGGAGCCCGGCTGGCACGATCAGGCTTATCCCTGCTCGTTCGAATGGGACGCGAAGCGTTTCCCCGATCCCACCGCCTTCCTCGCCGAGGTGGAAAAGCAGCACGTCCGCGTGAATCTGTGGTTCAACCCGTACATCTCTCCGACCGCCCCACTCTATCAAAAACTCCTGCCCTATGCCGGCACGCATCTCGTGTGGAATGGGATCGTCCCCGACTACTCCATGCCCGAGGCACGGAAGATCTTCAGCGACCACCTTCGCGACAAAGTGGTTAATCTGAATCCGCGAGCGGTCGGCGGCTTCAAGATCGACGAGGTCGATGGCTACGATCGTTACCTCTGGCCTGACACCGCCCGCTTTCCCTCCGGCCGCGATGGCGAACAGCTCCGCCAGACTTACGGCGTCCTCGTTCAACGCACGGTATTCGACATGTTCCGACAGCAAAACCAGCGCACGCTCGGTCAGGTGCGCGGGACCAACGCCGGAGCATCCGCCTTTCCCTTTGTCATCTACAACGACAACTACGCGTTCGACGAATACATCACCGCCCTTGGCAACAGCGGTTTCGCCGGCGTCCTGTGGTCGCCCGAGGTGCGCGGCGGCAAAGGCGAGGACATGCTCCGCCGCACGCAGGCGGTCTGCTTCTCCCCGCTCGCGCTCTTCAACGGCTGGGCGACCAACGACAAACTATGGACGCACGCCGACGTGAAAGACGCGATCCGCTCTGTCATCCGTCTGCGGATGCGCCTGCTCCCGTATTTCTACACCACTTTCGCCCAATATCATTATGAAGGCACGCCCGTGGTCCGTCCGATGCAGCTCATCCCCGGGTTCCAGATAGGCAGCTCCAAAGAAACCGGCGGCAGTCTCGATGCCACCGCCAATCCGTACGCGATCGGCAAAGTCACCGAGGTGAAAGACCAGTATCTGCTGGGCGACGCGTTGCTCGTCGCTCCGATCGCACCCGGCGAGAAATCTCGCGCGGTCGTGCTGCCTCCGGGCAAGTGGTACGACTTCCACACCGGCAAACTCGCCGGTGAAAACGAGACGATCACCGTCACGCCCGACCTCGCCCAGATTCCCGTTTTCGTGAAAGACGGCAGCCTCGTCCCGATGATCGAGGAACGTCAGTGGAGCCCGGCCCATGACGAAGTCCTGCCACTTGAAATCCGCCACTACGGCGAGAAACCCGCAACCTTGCGACTCTACGACGACGACGGCGAAACCTTCGACTACGAGAAGGGCCGTTACTCATGGACGCGACTCGCCGTCAGCCGCGACACCGCCGGTAAGTGGGCGCCAACGATCACACCGGATGTGAACGGTCACGCCTGGCGCTATCGTGACGTGCGTTGGACATTTATGACGCAGCCGTAGTCACGGCGTGTCGGTCGCCGGAGAGGATGTCATTCAATAGATGACATCTTCCTGGCCCAGGTCCGATCACGTGCCATCACCGGATCTACAAGCCTACTATTTTTTTGGCGTCTTCGCAGTCGCGCCGGCGCCTTCGCGCCACGTAGGAATCTGATTAAGAATAAACGCCTTCTGCGCAGAATTGAGCGCCGCAACTTCTTCCACGTAACGCGCCGCATCCAGCGGCTCGCGACGGGCCCAGATCAACACGACGTGTTCAAACGCGTGCATGCGCAAATCCGGCTCGGCGATAAGGGCAGCGCCGGCGAGAGACTTGGGGCGTTCGACGTAACGCACCGTCGTATCGGTGACAAAATACCACAGCAGCGGATCGAGTTCGGCACGCGGCGCGCGAGCCGAAAGCCACCGCAACACCGCGTCGGCATCTTGATCCGCCCAGCGGTTGAATACTCGCATCATCGCGGCCTCCCGGCCATCGGCCGGCGCGAGTTTCTCCACCCAAGCCATCGCCGCCTCGGGCTGGGTTTCCGCCCACAGAGTCGCGATGGTCGCCACCGCCAGCGCGCGCGCCGGAGAGGCCGGTTGCGAGCGCAACCACTCCAACGCTTTCGCCGGAGATTCTTTCGCCATCGGCCGTGCGACTTCCTCGAGTTTAGCCGGATCCTCATTGGCTGAAGCGCCCACTTTACCGGCCGAAATACCTCGGTGTTCGATGTAGTCGTCACCCAGCGGCAGTCCGGGCGCGGCGTTGCGATAGAGTCCCCACTTGGGACGGAAATCCGTGGCGCCCGTGCGATACACGGCCACTCCGCGAACGCCCTGAAACTCGTCGCCATTCACCGACGCCAGGACTTCTCCGTCGGCCTCGACAGACGTTTTCACGCGGATACGAACGGTCTGCCACTTGCCTGGCGTCCAAGGAAATTCGCGCACGGTGGTCGAGGACTTCGCCGGGCCAACCCAATACTGGACTGATGCGAGCGACGAGCCGTCATGGATCGAGATTGTCACAAGCGGCGCACCGCTGTCGCCGTCGGTCGATTTCAGCTGGAAGATATGACAAAAGCGGCCGGCGCCCGTAAACGAGTCGTTCGCGCGCCAGGTTGTCGTGTATTCAAACGTCTCGCCGAGCTTCTGGTGCGGGCCGAGCCCTTTCACTTCGGCGCGTTGCCGGTCCTTGTTCTTCGTGTCGCGGTCAGCGTCCCACTCGTCGGTGTGATAACGCAGACGCATGCGAAACGTGCCGCCGCCGACATCGGTGATGTTCACAAGACTGTCGCGGGCAAAGGTCCCCGTCGCCGGCGCGTAGCGGACCAGCGGCTCTTCAATCCCCTCGAAGCTGCTGAGCGCGGTGGCGGTGACCGCGGCGTGAACGGACGCCGAAAGCAACAGGCTCAGGGGTAATATGCTGGCGGTTCGGAAGTACGTTTTCATGGTCGGGGTAAATTGCCGGGATGGATTTTTGGAAAGAAACTCGGGAGCGACTCAGATACGAATCCTGACCGCGTTCGCATTCACGCCTTCGCCAAACGCAGCGGGCGCAGCCGCCTTCGAAAGATCGCCTCCATCGACGATGACGCCGGCTGTGCCCGCACCCTCAATACAAAGGAAAACGGCCGCCGGGGTCAGAACGCGAGAACCCGTCAATAAGACGTCGCGGGAGTCGACGAGCCGCAGGAGCGAAACGGCTTTCGGATCGCCGTGCGCGCTCAAGCCGTTGACCGCGGCATCCGCGACGTGATCGAACACCACGGCCGGTCGCAGATCCGGCGTCTTCACTTCAAAGCGCACATTGTGGAGCGTGAGTCCTCGCACGTTGCGCGCGTAAAGACCGTATGCTGGCGGTGTGCCGGTCTCGAAATACTCTCCGGCCATCTTCGGCACCTCGGCGCGAGCCTCCTCCAAGGTTCCGCCTCCTTGGTAGACGACATGAACGTCCGTGAAGCTGATGTTCTCCAAATACTCGTCGCCGACACCGTTCAGTGAAATGCAGGTGCGCACCTCGCCCGGCCTGAACTCCGAGGGAAACGACAGATCCGTGTGCTGGCGGCCATTGTCGATCACCGTGGCGCGAATGCCATTGAAGGCGATATTGCGCACGATCCCCTTGGTCATCGGACGGCCGTCGTCGCGCCCTTCGCGCGGGCGGGAGTCCAGCCCGATGGAGATCGGCCCGGTCACATTTTTCATCACGAGATTGGAGAACGTGATATTTTCCAGACGCGTGCGCGCGCCGCAGCGCATCTTGATCACGCATCCGTAGGTTTCGTGAATAACGCAATTGGAGATGGTGATATCCTCCGCCTCGCCACCGCCGAAACGGAAAATCGACCAACGCGTGCTGAAGGTGCAGTTCGTGATCGTCGCGAACTGATTGCTCCCAAACAGCGCGCAAGCGTCATCCTGACACGTGACATCGCAGTTCGTCACGTGCACATAGCGGCACGCGTAGAAATGAAACCCGTCGTTGTTTTTGTTAACGCGGTTGTGGATGCGCACGCCTTCGAAAAGCACGCGCTCGCACTGGAGGATGCGCATGCAGTGATACGCGCTCGCCGTGAGAAAAACGTCACGGACGCGAAGGTTTTTGCAGCGATGAAAAATGAGCAGATGCGGGCGCTGAAAATACCCCTCTGATGATCGTTGCCCCGGACCGGTGTTGTCGCCACGCCCGGTAAAGAACTTCGCACCGTTCCCGTCGATCGTTCCCGCGCCCTCGATGGTGACGTTCTCCGCCTCGGAAGCGGAGAGCAGCACGATGTTGCCATTGCTACGCGGCACACCGCGACCGGCGTGATAGTGCGCGGGATCGCCGCTGCCTAAAAGCCGGCCTTGAGCGGCGAGATGCAAGGTGACGTTGCTTTTCAGTTCCAGCGTGCCCACGACGAAATCCCCTGCGGGGACAAGCACCGTGCCGCCGCGATCCGCCGTGCAGGCGTCGATCGCCGCTTGCACCGCAGCCGTGTCGAGCGCGGCACCGTCGCCGACTGCGCCGTAGTGACGAACATCGTACACCCGAGCGCCGTCGGAACCGGCCGGCGCCCCTAAACCGGCCGGCGCTTCAGCGCTCGAAGCCGTGGCGGCAGCGCCCATCGCGCCCGCGCCGAGAGACAGCGCGATGGCGGGGGCCGATACACGCGCCATCCATTCACGACGCGAGAGTACGGAAGGTTCAGGAAGGTGCATGGGGATTCGGGTGTTTGACGAACGCCGGCGCTGCGGCTCCTGGTCACGTTTTCCGGTCGTAATTGTCTGCAGTCATGAGTGCGACCAGCGGTTGTCCTCCCGCGTAAGCGCGGAGGTTTCGGAGGGCCCAAGCCCCGGCGTCGCGGCGGCGGTCGTTGGTTGGGCCGGCGAGGTGCGGGGTGAGCGAGACATTCGTCAGGCCACGCAGCGGGTGGTCGGCCGGCAGCGGCTCCACCTCGAATACATCCAGCCCGAACTGCACGCGTCCTTCTCGCGCCACCCTCACCAACGCGGCTTCATCGACCACCGCGCCGCGTGCCACGTTAACGAATACACTCCCGGGACGAAGCAGGCGCAGCTGTTCTTCGCCGACGATCCGGTGGGTTTCTGGAATCAGGGGAGCGAGTTCGACCACGACATCGTTTTCCGCAAACAAGGCATCGAGCGACGCCACCCGCCGGACTCCCCACTCGCGCTCGACCGCGGGCGTCACGTCCGGGGCGCAGACGTTGATTTCGACGCCGAAGGCCCGGATCAATTTCACCAACTCGCGGGCGACCAGACCGAAACCGTGCAACCCCACCCGCCGGCCAAAGAGGGACGCCGTCTCGGTATCGCCGTCCTTCCAGGCGCCCTCCTTGTGCATGGCGAGGCACCACGCCGGCAGTCGACGCAGACAGCAGAGGATGTGAAGCAACGCCCCCTCCGCCACGACCCGGCTGATCGAGCCACCCCAGTTGGTGACCAGCAGCCCCCGATCGAGATGACCGCGGGAGACGATGTTCTTCACCGAGCCGGTGAGATGACACGCGTATTTGAGATGTGGAGGCAGAACCGCCGGCAGCTGGGGCGTCTTCCAGCAGGCGACCAGCACCTCGGGATCGACCGCGGCCAATTCGCGATGAAATCCGGCCTCCGAAATCTCCAGAGAGTTCACGAGGCGAAACTCGCGCGCCAGATCACGCACCTGGCTCCAGAGTGGCTCCGGGAAAAAATCGCGGACCTCGCCGGGAGCGAGCACGGCCAGGACCGAACTGATTTTCGGTCCCGAGCAGGCGGAATCGATGGCGTTGATCGAATCGGAGAAGGTCATGGGTTAAGCGTGCGGACCTGGTTGTGCCCAGTAGTTGAGTACGGAGGTATTTCCCAGGGACGCGGGGGTGAGAAAGGAACGACGATAGAGAAAGGGTTCATCGAAAGTTTCATGGCTCCTGCGCTCCGGCTTGGTTTCGCCCGCTTCGCACGAGGGCGACGCCGGTCAGGATCACGACTCCGCCACAGCCGGCAAACGCGATGCGGCCGGCGACCGGATTGGGAATCAACGCGAGCGCCACGACAAATGCGCCATAGGCAAGACACAGCCAGCCGGTGACCGACGATTGACGGGAATCGTTCGCCGCGCGCGCGCCCTCCTCCTGTGCAAAATCCACCGGCCGGTTCAGGCGGTTAAAAAACGTTTCGATGTCCGTGCGATAAACCGGCGCTGTCGTGCGCCAGAACAGCTTTGTGCCAAAGAACCAGAGCGAGCCGATGATGACGTTGCCAAAAAACTGGATGCCTTGCGTCCAGTATTCGCGGGTGACGGCGCCCAAGGGCGCGGTTGTCCCGAAGAACGACGCGGCCCATTCCGGCGTGAGCTGATCGCCGATGCACAGCGAACAGAAGAAGCCGATCAACACCGTGCTCCACGCCGACCACGGTGGCGTGTTGCGCACGATCAGCCCGAGCAGCAGCGGAACGATCACCGGCGTCGCGATGAGAATGCTGACCCGCTGCATCAACAGGAAGAGGCCGAGCCCCTTCAGCTGACTCATCTTGAGCGCCACGAAGATCACGATAACCCCGAGCAACAGCGTGGTCACCTTGCCGACCCTGAGCAGGTGCGTGTCGGCTCCCTTCGGACTGAAGTGCGGCTGATAGAAATTCTTGATGAAGATGCCGGCGTTTTTGTTCAGACCGGCGTCCATCGACGACATCGTCGCCGCGAAGATACCGCTCACCAGAAGCCCCATCATACCGACGGGCAGGACTTCGCGGGCGATCGCGATAAACGCGGCTTCGGAAGGATTCCGCAGCGTGGGAAACTGGACGCTGAGATCCGGGAAAAGGATACGCGCAGCCATCGGCGGTACGAACCACATCACGATCCCGACGAGAAAAAGACCCGCACCGAGCAGCGCCGCCCAACGCGCGTGCCGGCTGTCTTTCACGCAAAGATAGCGGCTCGCATCGAGGAGGTTGTTGGTGCTGTTGATCTGCTTGAGCAGCATCGCGACGCACCAAAGACCCAGAAAGTCCTGCGAAAACACCCGCCCGAAATCCAGGTGCTCCGCCGGCAGCTGCGAGACAAAGCCGTCCAACCCGCCGACTCGAAGGAGCGCCAGCACGGTGACGGCCACGCAGACCGGCAAAAGGATGAGCACTTGGATAAAGTCGCTCGCCAGCACCGCCCAGCTGCCGCCGATCAGCGCCATGAAGACAACAATCAGCCCCGTCGCCACGATGGTGAGAACGAGATCGAAGCCGAAGATCGCAGAGAAGAAAACGCCGAGCGCGTTCAGCCAGATGCCCGCTTGCAACGTCCCCAGCGGGATCTGCAGCCACGTGAACACCTGCTCACTCGTTGCGCCGAAGCGCTGCCGGATCGCCTCCACGCCCGTCACCACACGCAGTTGGCGAAACCGCGGTGCGAAGTACGCCGCGCTCACGAGGAAGCCGGTCGCGTTGGCAAAATAGATCGCCGCCACCGGCCAGCCTTCGGTGTACGCAGAAGAGGCCGCGCCAGTAAAGGTCCACGCACTGAAACTCACCATGAACGCCGAGCCGCCCACCATCCACCAGAGCGCCTTGCCTCCTCCGCGAAAGTAGTCGCTCACATTGTGGACGAACCGCCGGAACACCCAGCTGATCGTCACCATGAAACCGAAATAGAAAATGAGCACGGCGTGGTCGTAAACGGTCATGGGCGCGCGAAAAATCGACAGGGGGTTGGGAGAAAACGCAGCGTGGTCGATGATCGAGCAGCGGATGCGCCGGCGTATGACAAATATCCACGTCCGCTCGCCCCCGCTCCAGTCCCATCTTGCCCAAACGTCTCGTTTTCAGAAACCGGGTCACAGTCGCGCAACCGAAACCCTGCCTCCCTCTTCGACACCCGCGCCAACGGGCCGTCGATCCCCTGTCCCCATTTCACCGCAGCCTCCAGAACCGCGCCGTCGCTCATGGCTGCAGCGCGGTCAGCGGCAGTCGCGCACCCACCCGCCCGTCGCGTCCAGGCGGAACGCGCACCAGACAGGAAACAACTCAAGAAAGCCGGAGAGGCGGGGACAGCTCGGGGAAAAATAGCCACCGCAGAAAGGTGTGCTCGAAGCGCCATTTCGCCGAAAGTGAGGCGGTATTTTTATCGTTAAGCCGAAAATCGGACGGGCCTCGTCGACGCCCGGCAATTTTCCTTGGCAGTCGCCGGGCGCGAGCTACGGGTTACTCCCCTCAATACCCCTATGGCAAAAAGCGTGACGATGAAGACCGTGGCTGCGCACGCGGGAGTGACACAGGCGACTGTTTCCATGTGTCTGGCCAACAACCCGCACATCCCGCTCACCACCCGCACCCGCATACGCGCCATCGCCGACAAGCTCGGCTACCGGCCCAACCCGTATGTATCCGCGTTGATGAGTCTGCGGCGGCGCGGCAAAAGCACCCACAGCAAGCCGGTGCTCGCTTTGGTCAACGGGCTCGAAAACAAGGACGGCTGGCGGAGCACGGCCGCCCCGACGGTGAAGCAGATGCTCGACGGTGCGATCGAACGCGCTGCCCTTCGCGGCTATCGCGCGCAGGAATTCTGGCTGCACCAGGACGGCATGTCGGCGGAGCGCTTCGGAAGCATTCTCCACAATCGCGGCATTCAGGGCCTGTTGCTCGGCCCGCTCGAATCCGGCGCACCGCCTCCTGCGCTCGCGTGGGAAAATTTCTCGGCTGTCCGCCTCGGCGTTCCCCTCGCCTCGCTCGCCATCACCTCCGTCTGCAACGACCACTTTTTTTCCAGCCTCCAGGTGGCCCGCGAATGCCACAGCCGCGGTTACCGCCGGCCTGGCCTGATCATTCTGCGCATGCATCAAGAGCGCTTCAACGCCCGCTGGGATGGCGGCCTGCTCGTCGCGCGCGACCTGCTGCCGAAACTCAAGCCCGTCAAAACGCTGCTGCTGGAAAGCTGGGACGATCTTTCGCCGGTGGCCGAGTGGATACGCCGCGAAAAACCCGATGTGGTCATCTCCCCCGCCGCCGATCCGCTCAGCCACCATTTCAAACATCTTGGACTCCGCGCGCCCGAGGACATCGGACTCGCCTCGCTGGCCTGTCCGAACCTCGGCGATGCCTGCAGCGGTATCTGGCAAAACGGGCGCCTCATCGGAGCGACCGCCGTCGATAACATCATCAGCATGGTCGAGCACAACGAACGCGGCATGCCCGAGCAGACCCGCGTCGTCATGGTCGAAGGCGTCTGGAACGACGGCCGCACCTTGCGGCCGCGTCTTCCCACGACAAGTGCGTGAGGGGACGGCCCCGGATTGCCCGCGTGCGAACGTCGATTTCGCGCGGGCTCCTTAACGGCATAAATTCCGCTCCTTTTGATTCCATGCTACCTGCCTTCATCGTGCGCCGGATGCGCCACGCCCTCCTGACGCGATCCGCCCTTCTCCCGATCGCCCTCGTAGTTGCCCTGCGGTTACCCGCGGCCCCGCCCGCACCCGACGCCGATAACGGCGGGATCACGCTTCCGCCCGGCTTTCGCGCACTCGTTTTTGCCGACAACGTGGTCGTCGATCGCAAGATCAACAACCGCTCCAACAATCTCCGCTTCATCGCGGTCGCGCCCAATGGCGACGTCTACGCCAAGACGAAACGCGGCAGCCTCCTCGCCTTGCGCGATACGGACGGCGATGGACGCGCTGACGTGGTCAAAGAGTTCGGCTCCGGCGGCGGCTCCGGTCTGCTTCTGCACGACGGCTGGCTCTACCACTCGACCGATAAAGACGTCTTTCGCTACAAGTACACGCCCGGCGAACTTGTCCCTTCCGGAGAGCCCGAGCCGATCGTTATCGATCTGCCCAACCAACGCACACACGAGTCGAAGTCGTTCTTCTTCGATGATCGCGGCCGGCTGATTGTTGAAACCGGTTCGCCCTCCAACGCCTACGGCGGCGAGAACGACCGTCGCCTCGGCGCCAAGGGCAGCGACGCCACAGAGTTTCTCCAGGCTCACGGCGGCTTCTGGCGCTTCGACCCCGCGAAGCCCAACCAGAAACAAAGCGACGGCGAACACATCGCCACGGGACATCGCCACGTCGTGGGCGTCGCGTGGAATCCCGTTTCGCGCTCTGCCTTTTTCGTGATGCACGGCCGCGACAACCTCAGCGCGGTCGCCCCCAACTTCTACAACGACGACGACAACGCCGAGCTCCCGGCCGAAGAGTTTCACCAGTTGCGCGAAGGGCAGAATCTCGGCTGGCCCTACACCTACTGGGACCCGTTGAAAAACGCCCGCATGGTCGCGCCGGAATTCGGCGGCGATAACCAGAAACGCGCCGAGCCCGGCAAATACCCCGAGCCGATCATCGCATTTCCCGCGCATTGGGCGCCGCTCCAGATGACGTTCTATAACGCCACGCAATTCCCGGCGAAATACCGCGGCGGCGCCTTCGTCGCTTTTCACGGCTCGTGGAATCGCGCCCCCAAACCGCAGAAAGGCTACAACGTCGCCTTCATCCCCTTCGATGCCGCCGGCAAACCGCTCGGCTCGTACGAGGTTTTTGCGGACGGCTTTTCTGGTCGCACCGAATTCACGTCGCCACGTGAAGCCATGTATCGACCGGGTGGAGTCGCCGTCGGTCCCGACGGATCGCTCTACATCGCGGAAACCGAAAAAGGCCGCATCTGGCGCGTCACCTACACCGGCGAAACCGCCCCCACCACGACTACGCCAGCCGCGCCCTCACCCCACCCCACTCCCACCGCCACCGTTCCCGCACCGGTGAAAACCGCTCCCGTCGGACCGCCTAAACCGCCAGTCGTGGTCAACGCGCGCGGCAAGCAAATCTACGCCCAGCAATGCGCCTCCTGCCACATGGCCGACGGCAGCGGCGTCGCGAATCTCCAGCCCTCGCTGCTCGACAGCGCGGTGGTGCGCGGCGATCCCGCCCTGCTCATCCGGACGATTCTGCACGGCCCGGCCGCCGCTCTTCCGGCCGACCGGCCAAAATACTCCAACGTGATGCCGGGCTACGCCGCATTGCTCAACGACGTGCGAGCCGCCGATCTCGTCACCTACGTGCGTCAGGCATTCGGCGACGGTGCCTCCGCCGTCACCCGCGATCAGGTAAAAGCCCAGCGAGCACCGAAACCGTAACGAGACTCCGCAAGGTGGAGCGCAAACTCCGAGCGCGCCGTTCTACAGCTGATGTGACAGCTGTTGGGGTCGGCTGTCGCCGCTGGTTAATCCCTTTTCACTTTCCTATCCTCTCAATCTTTTCCTTGGCCAGCTCGACAGCAGCATCGAATTCAGTATCAGT
>CAMLSH010000030.1 GCA_946482625.1 uncultured Opitutaceae bacterium | reverse complement strand
GGGAAGAAGCGCGCGAGCCGGCGGCTTTCGGCTTCATAGGCGTTGACCGGGAAGGTCGTGTAATTGCGGCCGCCGGGATGCGCGACGTGATAGGTGCAGCCGCCGACGGCGAGACGGTTCCACGTATCCACAATGTCGAACACCAGCGGCGAGTCGGCGAAGATCGTGGGGTGCAGGCACGACGGCGGCTGCCAGGCGCGGTAGCGGACGCCGGCGACGAACTCGCCATTGACGCCGGTGGGCTGGAGCGGGATGCGCGCGCCATTGCACGCGATGGTGTAGCGCTCGGCGGTGAAACCGGTGACCTTGACCTGGACGCGTTCCACGGAGGAATCGACGAAGCGCACGGTGCCGCCAGCGGAGCCTTCTTCGCCGAGGACGTGCCAGGGCTCGAGGGCGTGACGGAGCTCCAGCTCCATCCCACGATGTTGGATACGGCCGTTGAGCGGGAAGCGGAACTCGAAGTGCGGAGCGAACCAGCTCTCGTCGAAGGGCAGGCCCCAACTGTTGAGGTCGGCGACGACGTCGGAGAAGTCCTGCTGGCAATAGTGCGGCAGCACGAAGCGGTCGTGGAGATCGGTGCCCCAGCGGGCGAGACGGGTCGGCTCGTAGGGATTGTCCCAGAAGCGGCTCACGAAGGCGCGGAGCAGGAGCTGTTGCGCGAGCGACATGCGCGCGTGGGGCGGCATTTCGAAGGCGCGGAGTTCGAGCAGGCCGAGGCGGCCGGTGGCGCTGTCGGGCGAGTAGAGTTTATCGATGCAGAACTCGGCGCGGTGGGTGTTGCCCGTGGCGTCGGTGAGCAGGTTGCGGAAGATGCGATCGACGAGCCAGGGCGGCGTGTGGCCGCGCTGCTGCTGGCGGTCGAGTTCGCGGAAGGCGATCTCGAGTTCGTAGAGGATGTCGTTGCGGGCCTCGTCAACGCGCGGCGCTTGCGAGGTCGGTCCGATGAAGAGTCCGGAAAACAAATACGAGAGCGATGGGTGCTGATGCCAGTACGCGAGCAGGCTCTTGAGGACGTGCGGCCGGCGCAGGATCGGTGAGTCGGATGGGCGCTCGCCGCCGATGATGATGTGGTTGCCGCCGCCGGTGCCGGTGTGGCGGCCGTCGATCATGAACTTGTCGGTGCCGAGGCGGCACTCGCGGGCGTTGTCGTAGAGGAAGTTGGTCTTCTCGGTGAGCTCGCTCCACGAGGCGGACGGGTGAATGTTCACCTCGATGACGCCGGGATCGGGCGTGACCTTGATGTTGTTCAGACGCGGATCGTGGGGCGGCAGGTAACCTTCGATGACGACGGGCATCGAAAGCTGCGCGGCGGTGGCTTCGATGGCGGTGAGGAGATCGAGGTAATCCTCGGTCGTCTCGACCGGCGGCATGAAGACGAAGAGGTGGCCTTCGCGCGGTTGCACGCAGAGGGCGGTGCGGGTGATCCAGGCGGCGGATTCCTGCGAGGCGGGCGTGCGGTCGGTGGGCGGGAGAGATTGCGGGCGGGGGCGCAGGTGACCTTCGCCGACTTCGCGCAGCCATTTCGAGAGCGCGGTCGGATCGGCGGGCTGGCCAGGGATGGAATACTGGCGGGCAAGCGCTTCGCGGTCGGGGAGTGGAGGAAGATCGAGAAGCGGGTCAGGCGGCGTGAGGTAACGGACGTCGGTCGGCGCGATCCACGGCTGCGAGTCGAGCGGGAGGCGGAAGCCCATGGCGGAGTCGCCGGGAATCAAATACATCGTCTCGGGGCGGAGGAACCACGGGCCGGAGACCCAGCCGGGGTTGCCTTTGACCCAGCCGCGTTCGAGCGGGAGGGCGTAGCCGACGACCTGCTCGAGGCCTTGCTCGAAGACGCGCGCGAGGCGTTCGCGTTCGAGCGGGTCTTTGAGGTTGCTCTTGAGCGGATCGACGTTGGTCGGGAGGCGGCGTTCCTTCCAGAGATAGTAGAAGCTGTCTTCGTATCCGGGGAGCAACCACTGCTCGTCGACGCGGAGGTTTTTCGCGAGCTGGCGGGCGAAGCTGCCGGCGTCGGTCGGGTTGCGGCCGAGAGGCTTGGCGATGTCGGCGAGGAGGTCGGGATTCTGCCAGAGAGGCTGTCCGTCGCGGCGCCAGATGGCGCTGAAGGCCCAGCGAGGAAGCTGTTCGCCGGGATACCATTTGCCCTGGCCGTAATGGATGAAGCCGCCTTTGCCGTAGTGCTGCCAGAGGCGTTTGATGAGTTGTTCGGCGAGGCGGCGCTTGTGCGGGCCCATGGCGGCGGTGTTCCACTCGGGGCCGTCCATGTCGTCGATGGAGATGAAGGTGGGCTCGCCGCCCATGGTAAGGCGGACGTCGCGTTCGCGGAGAACCTTATCGATTTTTTCGCCGAGGGCATCGATGTCGGCCCATTGTTCGTCGGAGTAGGGAAGCGTGACGCGGGGAGACTCGTAGACGCGGTCGACGGACATCTCGAAGCCGAACTCGGTTTCGCATTCGTCGACGCCACCGCTGATGGGCGCGGCGGAGGACGGCTCGGGAGAACACGCGAGCGGGATGTGGCCTTCACCGGCGAGGAGGCCGGACGTGGGATCGAGGCCGATCCAGCCGGCGCCGGGGAGGAAAACCTCGGTCCAGGCGTGAAGATCGGTGAAGTCCTTTTCGGCGCCGGAGGGACCGTCGAGGGATTTTTGGTCGGCGCGGAGCTGGATCAGATAACCGGATACGAAACGGGCGGCGAGGCCGGCGTGGCGGAGGAGTTGAACGAGGAGCCAGGCGGAGTCGCGGCAGGAGCCGGAGAGATTGGTAAGCGTTTCCTCGGGTGACTGGACGCCGGGTTCGAGGCGGATGAGGTACTTGATGTCGCTCTGGAGGCGCTGATTGATGGCTACGAGGAAATCGATGGTGCGCTGTTTCTTGAAATCGAGGGATTTGAAGAGCGCTTCGAACTTCGGGGTGGCTTCGTCTTTGCGCAGGTAGGGGGCGAGTTCGGTGGCGAGCGCAGGATCGTACTTGAAGGGAAATTCTTCGGCGCCGGGTTCGAGGAAGAAGTCGAAGGGGTTGTAGACGGCCATCTCGGCCACGAGGGAAACCTCGACGGAGAAGTGGCGGACCTGCTCGGGGAAAACGAGGCGGGCGAGGTAGTTGCCCTGGGGATCTTGCTGCCAGTTGATGAAGTGGCCGGTGGGCTCGACTTTCAGCGAGTAGCTCAGGATGGGCGTGCGGCAATGTGGCGCCGGACGGAGGCGGACGATTTGCGCGCCGAGCGTGACCAGGCGGTCGTACTTATAGCTAGTGCGATGATGAAGAGCGACGTGGATGGCCATGCAGGTGAAGTGGGTTAGCGGAAGCCGAAGGTTATTTAGCAAGACGCGGGCCGCACGCGGATTTCTTTCGCGACGCGTGAATGTTGCTTGATGGCAAAAGGGAGGGGCAGGGCGGGCGCCGACGTTCTTTCGGCTGGCGACGGTCACGCGCGGCGAGGGCGCCGCGCCTCCATGGGAGGTGTTTTGGGGCGCGCGGCTATCAAGCCTCGGGGCGGAAGCTCCGCCATTTTTCCAAGGGCAGGCCGGTGATCGCCATGGCGAAGAGCTGGCTGGAGGCGAAGAGCACGAGCCACCAGAAGGCGGCGTCCATGAAGCCGTAGCTGTGCAGGCCGACGCCGAGCATGTTCACGCCGAACCAGCTCCACGCGGTGACGATGTTGCCGAAGATCGCGAGCGACATGAGGCCGCGCTGTTTGATGAGTCCACCCCAGCGCGCGTGGAGGATGAGGGCGTTCCAGAGCACGATGATGAGCGCGCCGTTTTCCTTGGGGTCCCAGCCCCAGAAGCGTCCCCACGATTGATCGGCCCAGATGCCGCCGAGGACGGTGCCGACGAAACTGAAGAGCGTGGCGAAACAGACGATGCCGTAGACCATGCGGTTGAGCGTGTCGGCTGTCGTGCGATCGAGCGACCGCGTGAAGACGCCGCGGAACACGTAGATGAGGGCGAGCGCGCCGGCGAGGAACGTAGCGGCGTAGCCGATCGTTATGATCACGACATGCGTCGCCAACCAGAAGTTGGAGTCGAGCACGGCGCGCATCATCTCGAGCGTGTCGCCGCCGAATGACAGGTGGTGCGCGATCAACAACGTGGCGAAGCCGATGAGGCCGGCGGCGGCGCTGCCGATGGCGTTCTTAAAAATGCGCTCCAGTATCAGACAAAGCCCGACAGCGCCCCAGCCGACGAAGAGGGCGGAGGAGTAGAGATTCGTCACGGGCGGGCGTGCTTCGAGCCACATGCGGGTGGCGATCCCGGCGGTCGTGAGCGCGAAGGCGATGGCCACGAAACCGAAGGCGGCGCGCTGAAGGACGTCGGGCCATTTCAGCCACGAGAAAATCGCGAGGAGGAACGCGGCAACGTAGAGAGCGGTGCTGGTGTAGAAGGGCTGCGCGGAATTGAAATGGGCTTCGGCCTGGCATTTCCGCAACTGGCTGGAAAACGACGTGGCGAGTGTGTCGCGGTAAGTGTGCACGAGGGCGTTGAACTCGGTGGCGTTTTGCTGGCGCCACGCGAGGCCAAGACGGGCGTAGGTGAGCGTGGCGGGATTGAACGGGTCGCCGGGCAGGCTTGCCTGGAGCGAGGCTCCGGCGTTTTTCCAGGCGTTTGGATCGTTCACGCCGGACGCGGGCGGGATGGGGAAAAGAAATCCCCATGTCTCGATGATGGTGAAGGACTGGCTCAGCTCGAGCATGAGCTTCGATGCGGGGGAGCTGTGAGGTTGTCCGACGGAGGACTGGCTCGTGGCGGCGAGTTCGGCGGGCGGAGTTTGCGCGAGCGCGAGCAGTTGATCGAGGTAGGCGTTGTCGCCCGCGGGCATGAGGCTGTGTTGGAGACGCTGATACAACGCGAGGTTGTTGCGGAGCTGGATGGCGGCGCGCTGAAACGTGGTGCGCAGCGGGGCTTCTACGTCGTCGGAGAGTTTGGCCTGGCGGTCGAGATCGCGGAGACTGGGACGAATCTGTTCGAAGGTGAAACGCTTTTTGGCGACGCCGTCTTCGGGAGTGAGATTGAAGAGCGAAAGAACGTCGGGGTGGACGATTTCGAAGACGGCGTAGTGGTTGGCGATCTCCGGACGATAGAGGACATCGAGTAGCCACTCGGCGGGGGCGAGGTTGCGGCCGTCGGGGGACTTCACGCGTTGGCGGCCCTGCGTCATGAGCAGCGTGGAGCGGGCGATGGTGTCGAGCGGCTTGAAGCGGCCGTTGGCGAGCGTCGGCAGCTGACTGAACGCAACGAGGTCGAAGTCGCTGCGGTTGCGCGGAGGCATCAGCGTGAGTGCAACGCAGATGAGCGCGACGCCGAGCAAGAGGTACGACAGTTTCTTGTTCATGAGCGGAGGGGAGCCGGAAGCGGCGCGGAGCGTTTTTTGACGAAGGCGAAAAGATGGATGCCGAACTGCAGGATCAGCCCGAGGCTGATCAGCGCGCAGGCGACGTAGGGGAGAAGCCATGACGGATTGCGCACGACCTGGAGGACGGTGGTGCGGTCGTTGTTTTCGAAGCCGGCCTGGTAAAACGTGAGACCGGCGTGGCGCAGCGGATTGTTCATGTAGACGAGGACCTCGCGGCCATCGTGGTCGTCGGTGGTGTTGAGCCGCAGACGGCTGGAGAAGTTCTTCGGTATCTGGGTGCCGGCGTAGCGATCGTGGCTGAATTTCAGGAGCGTCAGGGAAAACGGTTTATAGAGCCGCTGCGGGCGCAGGCTGACCGACCAGGTGCGTCCGCCGTATCGGAAAGACTGCGACGAGCCGAGCGCTGTGGAGACGAGGAAGATCCCGGGCGAGGGTTCGGCGCCGGTGAACTCGATGTAGGCGGAGGGCAGGTTGTTTTCGTTTTGCTTGTAAGTGATCGGTCGCGGGGCGGCCACTGCGCGGAGGCCGACGCCGGTGGTCGCGAGCGAGGGCGGGCTGCCGGGGTCGCGCGTGAAGAGCGTGGCGTTGGGATAGTAGGCCTTGGTCGTGACGAGGAACGGGAGCTTCGGGTGTTGGAGCGAACCGCGACGGGCGAGCAGGGCTTCCGGGATGGCGACGACCTGGTCGAATTGCGGGTCGGTCGTGTCGATGATCGCGAGCTCGTTGTGGAGATGGCTTTCGGCGTAGTTCTTTGTTTCGCCCTCATCGAGGCGCAGGTAGAAATCCTCCTGCCAGATGCCGCTGAGGAGTTCGCCGATGAGAAGAATGATGAGACCGAAGTGCGTGAGGAGAATGCCGGCTTTGCGCCATTCCAGTTTGAAGCGGCGGATGTGCGCGGCGAGGAGGTTGATCAAGAGCAGGCCGCCGATCATGTAGCCGCCGGGAAAGAGCGGCACGACGACGCCACGAAAATCCTGATACACGACGAAGGAGCGAAACCACTTTTGCTGAATGCCCCAGACGCCGAGGTTCACCTGATCGAGCGTCGCGGCGAAAACCAGGAGGATGGAAAACGCGAGGAGGACGACGGTGAGTCTGATCGAGACGAGCGTGTCGATGAGCGATCGGAGGAAATTGAGCATGGGAAAGCGGGAGCGGGGCGGTCAGGGGATTTTCACCGTCTGAAGGAACGCAAGGAAGGCGGGCTTCTCCGAGGCGACGAGGGTGTTGGGTCCGGTGAGTTTGAAAAACCAGGTGGCGTCGCCGACCGGCACAGTGGCGCCGAGCATGCGTGAGGCGGTTTTGTCCGCGCCGCCGGCAAAATCCACGACCGCAAACGCGAGGCCGTTGTGCTCGAAGCGTGTGACGATGCTGGCGATCTCGTTTTCCGAGATCGACGGAAGACCGAGCTGGCCGCGCCAGCGATTGACGTTGGCGAGTTCGCCGCCGACATCGCCCGGAAAAGCGGTGACGGCGAGATCGGCGGTCGCGCCGTCACCGCTGGTGATAAGAAACGTGGCTTTGCGCATCGAGCTCGCGGCCTTGGCGACCCAATGAGCGGGCGCGCTCCAAGAGAGGCCGGCGCTGCTGGCGGTAGCCACGGCGGTAGTGGCCATCGTGGCGTTTGAACCGGCGATGGACTCAGTCGCGGCTGGAGCGGCGGCGGGCGTGGCTATCGCAGGTGTCGGTTCTTTCGCGGTCCGATAGGTTGTGACGGCCGGATCACCGCAGGCGCCGAGAAACGGGAGCGAAAAGAGCAGCGCGAGAGAGGGAGGAGAGGGAAGGGGTAGGCGCATTTTTTGCGGGGCGAAGAGAGCGCTTCGGCGGGATTATTATTCCATGTTTGGGTGGACGGGTGCTCCGCGTTTTTTGGTGGGCAGTGCCCAAACCTTGTGACGGCAGCAGCGTTGGCTGAATCCGTTTGCCAGAGCGACCCGAATCAAGCATCACGCCAATTAGAGCAATAAACGCGCAGCGCCGGGCCAGTGCTTCCCCTATACTGAGCCCGTTCAGGAGTTATCCCCGCAACCCGGTTAGTTCTAACGCTTCCGCTTTCACACGCATGAAAAAGCTCATCCCGCTCGCTGCGCTCAGCGCAGTTTTTGTTTTCTCCGGTCTCTCCAGCTTAGCCGCGCCCGCTGCGGAAAACTGGGAGAACCATTGCACCAAATGCCACGGTGCCGACGGCAAGGGACAGACCAAGGCTGGAAAAAAACTCGATCTTAAGGATTACACCAGCGCCGAGGTTCAGGCGAAGATGACCGATGAGGAAATCATCAAGGCCATCACCGACGGAGTCACCGACGAGAAGGGCAAGGAGCGGATGAAGGCGTATAAAGACGAACTTTCCGCGGACGAGATCACCGACCTCCTGGCGTACGTCCGCAAATTCAAGAGCTGACCGGCCGTCTCTTTCGCGCTCACCCGAGGCGAAAGGGCGGGCGGTGTTTTCTCCGGCGTCAATCGTGAGCGTGTTTCGCTACCTGCCCCATGTCTGAACTCGATCCAGTGCCTCTGCCCGCTGTGGCGAAGCCGCGTTCGCATTTCAATAATTGGATCAGCGCGATCGGCGGCGTGGTGGCGATCGGTGCGCTTTTCTCGTTCGCGCTGCTGGCATGGATGGATTTCACGCAGGGCGATCAAAATCCGTACCTCGGGATTTTCACGTACATCGTGGCGCCGGGGTTTTTGCTGGCCGGGCTGGCGTTGGTATTTTTCGGGGCGTGGGCGCAACGCCGTTGGGCGATCAAGCACGCGGCGACGAAGCCCGATAAATGGCGGCTCGATTGGTCCAACCGGAAGCAGCGCCGCAACGTCTTGCTGTTCGGCGGTGGCGCGCTCGGATTTCTTTTGCTCAGCGCCTTCGGAAGCTACCGGACCTATCACTACTCCGAGTCCGTGCAGTTTTGCGGGCAGGTTTGCCACGAGGCGATGAACCCGGAATTCGTCACGTACCAGCGCGGCTCGCACGCGCGGGTCGATTGCGTGGAGTGCCATATCGGCTCCGGGGCGGAGTGGTTCGTGAAGGCCAAGATCAACGGTACGCACCAGCTGATCGCGTACACGCTAAACAACTACAAGCGCCCCATCGAAACGCCGCTGAAGAATCTGCGTCCCGCGCAGGATATCTGCGAGAAGTGCCACTGGCCGGAGAAGTTTCACGGCAACGTGGAGATGAACTACGAGCATTTCCTCTCGGATAAAAAGAACACGCCGTACTCCGTGCGCATGTTGATGCACGTAAACAAAAGCGCGCCCGGCGGGCATCCCGGCGGCATCCACTGGCACGTCAGCGATACGGAGCAGGTGGAGTATTACGCCACCGACGACAAGCGGCAGGAGATCCCGTGGACGCGTGTGACGAATCTGAAGGACGGCAGCGTGCGCGTGTTTCGGACGGAAGAATTTCAGGGAGATCCGCCGGCGGACAAAATCCGCGTGATGGATTGCATGGATTGCCACAACCGGCCCGCGCACGTGTTTCCCACGGCCAACGACGCCGTCGAGAAGGCAATGGCCGCGGGCGCGCTCAGCCGAAAACTTCCCAACATCAAACGCGTGGCCGTGCAGGCGATGACGCAGGACGCGATCGTCTCCGACAAGGACGCGGCTCAGAAAATCGCCGACCTGATGCGCGCGAAGTACACCGATCCGGCCTTAGCCGCGGATGTCACGGCGGCGATTGCCGAACTGCAGCGCATTTTCGCGGTGACGATCTTCCCCGACCGCAAAGCGGATTGGCGCGTTTATCCCAACAACATCGGGCACAAGGACTGGCTCGGCTGTTTCCGCTGCCACGACAACAAACACAAAACCGCGGAAGGGCAGATGGTGCGCTCGAGCGATTGTAATTCGTGCCACTCCATCCTCTCGCAAGGCACCGGCGCGCAGCTCGACGTGCTCTCGGTCAAAGGGCTCGTCTTTGAACATCCCGACGGGGAGCTCGATGACACGCTGACCTGCGCGGACTGTCACAATGGAGCGATCCAGAAATAGCACTGGGCCGCGTCCGGCAGGCCGGTGGGGTTCCCCGGGCGGGAACACGTGGTTCTATTTCTCAAGCTTCGCACAGCACTCAGCAAGAAACGCGCAGCCGGCCGCGACGGGTTCCCGCATAGTGGCCACGCGCGATCCCTAGGAAAACTGCCCCTCACCCCTGTTCGTCCTCCAGACCTATCCCCATGATCAAACGTCTTCGTCGGATCAAAAACGCGCTCCTTTTCGGTGGCTTGGCCCTCTGGGGCCTGCTCCTCGTTTCTTGTGTGATGGTGAACCGGACGATGATTGCGCCTCCGCAGATCGCGGGCGCCACCTTTGTCGGCTCGGCCGATTGCACGCAGTGCCACGAAGAAATCACCGGCAGCTTTCACGACGCCACGCACGCAAAGCTGATGACCACGGGCGATAACGTTAAAAATATCGGCTGCGAGTCGTGCCACGGTCCCGGCAGCATCCACTCCAAGACCGGCGGCGAGACGGGAACGATCGTCAATCCGACGAAACATCCCGAGACGTGTTTTCAGTGTCACTTGGACAAGCGCGGCGAGTTCGCACTTCCGCACGCGCATCCGCTCGGGAAAGTCACCTGCACTGATTGCCATGAACCGCACCAAGGCGATGCCGTGGTCGGCGGCGGCACGAAGCTCGCGAGCATGAACGAGACCTGCCTCAAGTGTCACGACGCCCAGCGCGGGCCGTTCGTCTTCGAGCATGAGGCGCTGCGCGAAAGTTGCGTCACCTGCCATAATCCTCACGGCACGGTGAACGACAAGATGCTGAAGTCGCGCAACCAGACGCTGTGTTTGCAATGTCACTACCAACAGCAAACCAACTCCGGTCAGCTCATGATCGGCGGACGCGACCACGCGTCGTTCGTCCAACGCGGCACCTGCTGGTCCACCGGCTGCCACGAGGCGGTTCACGGCTCGCACGTCAACTCCTCGCTCCGCTTCTGATTTTCGTCCGCTCCGCAAGTCCCCAACCCCTCCTCAGTCATGCACCGCTTTTGCCTCCGAGCTCTCTGCGTTTGCTTAACCCCCGCCGCGGTTTTCGCGAAAGTGACGACCGAGGGCACGATCGCTGTCGGCGGTGGAGCCGCGTCGGTCGATGGCGATATCCCCGCGTTTCAGCAGGCGGTCCAACACGAGAAAAAAGGTTTTGGCGGCATCGAGGAGTTCCGGCTTGTGAGCGAGGGAAAGGATTTCCTGCTCAAGTTCGACCTGCGGCTCATGCCTGGCGATGAGGACTACCGCCTGGCCGCGCGTTACGAGTATCGCGAGCGATTCTACATCGATGCGGGCTACGAACAATTCCGCGTCTGGTACGATGGCTCCGGCGGTTATTTCGGTCCGCGAAACTTGGGATTTGGGCTGTTCGACGAAGATCTCTCCGTGGACCGTTCCAAGATATGGGCGGAGGCCGGCGCCCGGCTGGAGAACGACACGTATTTCAAAATCCGTTACGAACGTCGCGGACGCGACGGCACCAAGGGCTCCACGCACTGGGCCGATACGAATCTCGTCGGCGCTCCCTTTGGCACGCGCAACATCGTGCCGGCGTTCTACAGCCTGGATGAGGTCACCAACACCTTCACGTTCGATGTCGGCAACGAGAGTCAGGACGAGGTGAAGTGGAACGCTGGGCTCCGCTATTCGGAGACCACGCTCGACAACAAACGCTTCAACCGCCGTCGCCCGGGCGAGAGCGCAGATCGTATCGTCACGACGAAAGATCAGACCAAAACCGATATCTTTGCCGCGCACGGTTATTACCTCCGGCAAGTCAGCGAGGCGCTCACGATCTCCGGCGGAGCGTTGATCACGACGCTCGATTCCAATCTCTCCGGCAGCCGCATCTACGGGCAGACCTACGATCCGGTTTTCGATCCCGCGTACCTGCGCCGCCAGCAGCGCGACGAAGGATTTTACGATCTGACCGGCGAGTCCGATCTCAAACAGACCGTGCTGAATCTGAATGCCGTTTATATCCCGAAGAAAAACTGGTCGATACGCCCGAGCGTTCGCTTTGAGAATCTTCACCAAGAGACGCTGGCCGAGTTCATGGAAACCAACATCGGCGCCGGTCCTGCCTTTGCTGCCATCCTTGAGGAGATCGAAGCAGACCAGGAAAAGGAATGGGACGAGTTTTCCGAAGCCATCGAGATCCGCTACACCGGACGGCCCAATTGGACTTTTTCAGGCGAAGCCGAGTTCGTTCAAGGCACCGGCAATCAGGAAGAGGAACGTCTGATCCACCACACCGGGCAACTCACGATCGACCGCGACACGGACATCGAGCGCGCGAGCCAGAAATACTCGCTCAACTCCAACTGGTACGCGAAACCGGGACTAACCTTGGCGTTCCAGTATTATCACAAGATCAAGGCCAACGAATACCGCGCGACTCGCGACAACACGACGAGCACGGCCGATCGCTATCCCGCGTACATCACCGATCAGGATTTCGAGACCGACGACTTTAACGTCCGCGTCTCCTGGCGCCCGGCGCCACTGCTCAATTTCGTGACGCGTTACGATTATCAGCAGTCCACGATCACCAGCACCGAAGTTGGGCTTCCGGAAGCGGAGAGCTCGGATTACACCTCGCACATCATCAGCCAGAGCGCCACGTGGAGCCCCACGGGCCGCCTCTATGTCACCGGAAACGTGAATGTGACGTTCGATCAAGTCGCGACGCCCGCGTATGCGTTCGTCAAGCACGGCGACAATAACTACGTCAATGGCTCGCTCGGTGGAGGCTACGCGCTCGCGAAGCTCGACGATGTCTATTTCGACTACTCGTGGTTCCGCGCCTCCAACTTTATCGACAACTCCCAGACCTCGCTGCCCTACGGCTTGAGCCAGAAACAGCAGGCCGCCTCGATCACCTGGGTCCGCCGCCAGACCGAGCAACTTATCTACACGGTGCGCTACGGCTACATCACCAACACCGACGGCACCACCGGCGGGCGCAACGACTTCGACGCGCACACGATCTACGGCAAGGTCCAGTACCACTTCTGAGCTGGCTCGGGCTCGTCTGTGTGCCACCGGCCGCGCAACGGCGCGTGTTTGCCGGGCTGCCTAGCAGCGAAGGCTGTACGTGCCAGAATCGCATGCGCGCGGTTCAGAAGATTGATGGAGACGAGAGCGCGGGGAGGCACCATGCCGGTCTGCTGCAAGAACGACGGCGGTCGGCAGAGCAGGCGTTGTCCGATTTCGTCAGGCGCCGCGACTTCGGGGGACAACGCTGTTGAGCGGGAAGCCGTCTCTTTTATAGAGAACTGATCGGGGCAAAAACTGGCGGAGAGGGAGGGATTCGAACCCTCGGTCCCCTTGCGAGGACACATGATTTCCAATCATGCGCATTCGACCACTCTGCCACCTCTCCAGGTGTATCAGTAAGCGACGTTTTTCAGCCGCTTCCCGAGATCGAAGGGGGCGAACTAAGGCCACCGGCACACGCTGGGTCAACGGAAAATCCGTGGATGCGATCAGGTTCTGAAGCGCGGGAGTTTAGCATGGTTGCGGTGGTTGGCGGCGGATGCGTCGCGGCCTGTGCGTTGGATGAACTGAGGATGCGATAGAACACGTCTGAGATGGCGCTCGGCGATCCGAGGTGGAACGTGCGCTCCGCGCGCATTGAGCGATACCGCAGGCGAAAACACCGAGAAGTGCCGGCCGGGCTGGAAAACGCGCGGAGAGCGCACGTTCCACCTTGGAGCACTGAAAGGGGGGCGGCAGTCGGGGAGAAAACGGTGATTCGTGCCCAAGGCTCTGTCGCCGGTTTTTCGGTACGGAGCGTGCTGAGACGTGTGCAGATTATTGCGCGCGCTACCACTCTGCAAAAGCGGAGGTTGTGAAAACCGCTTTTCCCTAAAAGCGCCTTGCACGACCTAACGCGGTTGCTACGGTGCGCCATATTTTGGCTTTAACTGACCCGAAGTAACGACCACGCACACTCATGGTTTCCGCGAACACCGAACTAGCTTACGACCGCAGCATCGAGGGCAACCTCGTGCCCACCAAGCTGGATGCCGCGATTAACTGGATTCGCTCCAACTCCATGTGGCCGATGCCCATGGGTTTGGCATGCTGTGGCATCGAGTTGATGGCGGTGGCCGCGAGCCGGTTCGATATCGCGCGTTTCGGCGCGGAAGTGATGCGGTTTTCTCCGCGCCAGTCGGACTGCATGATCGTGGCCGGCACAGTGACCTACAAGATGGCCCCGCATGTCCGCCGCATCTATGATCAGATGGCGTCACCCAAGTGGGTGATCGCGATGGGCGCTTGCGCCAGCTCGGGCGGCATGTATCGCAGCTACGCGACTCTCCAGGGCGTGGATAAAATCATCCCGGTTGACGTGTATGTCAGTGGATGTCCTCCGCGTCCCGAAGCGCTGCTCGACGCGCTCATCAAGCTTCAGGGCAAAGTTAAAAACGAACGTTCGCTCAAAGGCCTCGCAGGCTGAGCGATCCTAACAACCACGCGTTCCCACCTTCACGGCCCTCCACTTTACGATGACCGCGCCCGCCGACGTTATTGCCTCTCTTCAGGCCCAGTTCCCTGACAAAATCACGCCTCGCGCGTCGCTGGATCATGCTGCGATCAACGTGCCGGTCGGCGATGTGGTTGCCGTGCTGAAAATGCTCCGTGACGAGTTTGGCTACGACATGCTCGTGGACGTGACGGCGATCGATTGGGCGGAAGGCGCGAGCCCGCGTTTCACGGTTGTCTGGCATCTGTTGTCCACAACCTCACACGATTATCTCCGCGTCGCCGCCGATTGCGCGAGCGACGTCGAACCGACGGCTCCGACGGTGACCTCGTTGTGGGGTGGGGCGAACTGGCACGAGCGCGAGACATGGGATCTCCTCGGCATCAAGTTCACCGATCATCCGGACCTCCGCCGTATCTTGATGTGGGAAGGTTATCCTTATCACCCGCTGCGTAAGGAATTCCCGCTGGCTGGCATCGAGACCGATCTGCCCGATCTCGAAGTCGCGGCGGAAACTGGTGCGAAACTCATCGCCGCTCCGATGCAAGGCGGGCCATTCGTGGCGTCGCCGGGCGAGATGAATCTCACCGACGCTGAGCCGCGCGCCAAAGACGAAAGCTGGAGCGAGAAACGTCCGAAATCCGAGTGAGCGAGCCGCGCTGCCTAATCATTTAAATCGATGGCCACCGAGTATTCTTTTCCCGACAGCGCCGCGAAGACGGCTTCCGCATCCCAAGAGTTCGAGACCGAAAAAATGTCGCTCTCGATGGGCCCGTCGCATCCGTCGACCCACGGCGTGCTCCGCCTTCAGATGGAGCTCGATGGCGAAGTGCTGACCAAGTGCGATCCGGTCCTTGGATACCTCCACCGCGGTGACGAGAAGATCGCCGAGAACATGACCTACAACCAGTTCGTGCCGTACACGGACCGGTTGGATTATCTCGCCCCGCTCGCCAACAACGTCGCCTACGCGATCGCCGTTGAGCGCCTCGCGAAACTCGAGGTCCCCGCCCGCTGCCAGGCGATCCGTGTGATCTGCTGCGAGATGGCGCGCATCTCGTCGCACCTCCTCGGCCTCGGCGCCTTCGGCATCGATACCGGCGCGTGGTCGGTGTTCATGTACTCGTTCACCGAGCGCGAAAAACTCTATAAGCTCTTCGAAGAGCTGACCGGCGCGCGCTTCACCACGAGCTACACGCGCATCGGCGGCGTGTCGCGTGACGTGCCCGCTGGCTGGAACGAAAAGGTCATCGCGTTCCTCGATCAGTTCGAACCGATCCTCGAAGAAATCCTGGGCCTGCTCACGCGTAACAAGATCTTCATGGATCGCACCGTGGGCATTGGCGTCATATCGAAGGAAGACGCGATCAGCTTCGGCCTCACCGGCCCGAATCTCCGCGGCTCCGGCGTTCCTCTCGATCTGCGCAAAGACAAACCGTACTCCGGCTACGAGCAGTACGAGTTCGACGTTCCCGTCGGCAAAACGGGTGACTGCTACGACCGCTACCTCGTGCGCGGCGAAGAAATGCGTCAGGCCGTGCGCATCATCCGCCAGGCCATCGCGAAGTTTCCCGGAGGCGATTACTACGCCAAGGAAGCGGTCCGCATCTTCGCGCCGAAGAAGGAAAAGGTCCTCACGTCGATGGAGGAGTTGATCAACAATTTCATGATCGTGACCGAAGGCCCGCAGATGCCCGCTGGCGAAGTTTACTTCGAAGCGGAAAATCCGAAGGGCGC
>CAMLSH010000029.1 GCA_946482625.1 uncultured Opitutaceae bacterium | reverse complement strand
TTCCTTTTCGGCCAGCCGCTCCCCACCGAACCTCCCCGCCTCGACCGCGCCACCCGCGTTTCCGGCTTCCGCCCTTTCTACGTCCGGAAAACCGATGCCGCCGGTCAGACGACCAACGTCTACGTTCTGCCTCCACTTTTCCAATACACGTACTCGCCATTCGGCAGCCGGTGGAGCGTCTTCTCGCTGATCAACCGCTCCTCGCCCGCCGCGACACACGTCTCCGGGCCCGCTTCGCGCGAACGCACCGCCTTCGAAGTCTGGCCGTTTTATCTTTCCCGCCAGACCGGCAATCCCGAGACCTCCCACCGTGCGCTCTTTCCTGTGTACGGGTCGGTCAACCACCGCTTCGGCCTCGATCGTTGGAACTGGGTGCTCTTCCCGCTGTACGGTCGTTTCGAGAAAAACGGCGTGGTCACAACCACCGCCCCCTGGCCCTTCCTCAAAGTGATGCGCGGCGAGGGCAACTCCGGCTTCGAACTCTGGCCTCTCTTCGGCCAACGCTCCAAAGCCGGCGAGTACCGCGAACAGTTCTACCTCTGGCCGCTCATCTACAAAAACGAGAAAGATCTCTCGGAGCCTCAGCCCGATGTCCGCCTCGGCGTGCTGCCTTTCTACGCCAGCACCATCGACGCGAACTCCCGGAGCAAAACCTACCTCTGGCCTTTCTTCGGCTGGTTCGACCGCACCGCGCCCGTCCGCTATCACGAAAGCCGTTACTTCTGGCCGCTCTTCGTTCAAGGCCGCGGCGACGACCGCTACGTCAACCGCTGGGCGCCCTTCTACACCCGCGCCACAGGCAAAGGCGTCGATAAGACCTGGATACTCTGGCCGCTCTGGCGCCAGCGCGTCTCCGACGAGGACGCGATAATCCAGACCAAGCGTCAGTTCCTCTACTTCGTCTACAACTCCACCGTCCAGCGCAGCGCCACCAATCCCGACGCCGCCCCCGCGCACAAGACCCACCTTTGGCCGCTCGTCACCGTCTGGGACAACGGCGCCGGCCGCCGCCAGATACAGGCGCTCAGCCCGCTCGAAGTCTTTTTCCCGCACAACGAAACCATGCGCACCGTCTATACGCCGCTCTTCGCGGTGTATCGCTATGACCGCTCCTCGCCCGAAAACTCCCGCCACTCGCTGCTCTGGAATTTGGTCACATGGAAACGCGCCCCTGACCGGCGCGAGTTTCATCTCGGACCGCTGCTCGGCGTCGAAAAACACGCGGAGCAAAAACGCATCGCACTCCTTGCCGGCGTGATCGGCGCCGACCGCACCACCGGCCGCGGCTGGCGCCCCTTCCTCTTCAAGTTCAAACGTCGCGCCGCACCCGCGACCGTCTCCGGCCTCACCCGCGCCGACCAACCATGAAGCAAATCAACACCCTGCTCGATGCCTTCGGCAGCGCGCTGCTCCTCACCGGGCGCGCGTTCGCCTCGCTGCCCAGCGCACCGCGCATTCTCAAGCGCGTCGTCGAGCAGGCCTTCCTCGGCGGCTACGCCTCGCTGGGCATCGTCACCATCCTGAGCTTCTTCATCGGCGCAGTGCTCGCGCTCCAGGCCGGCCTCACGCTCAAGGATTTCGGTGCGAAACAACTCATCGGCACGCTCGTCGGTGAATCCCTCGTGCGCGAACTCGGCCCCGTCATGGTCGCCATCCTGCTCGCCGGCCGCGTCGGCTCCGCCATCACCGCCGAGCTCGCCTCGATGAAGGTGTATCAAGAAGTGGATGCGCTCGTGACCATGAACATCCCTCCGGAACGCTTCCTCGTTCTTCCCCGCCTCATCGCGGTGCTGCTCTACATGCCGCTGCTCACCATGATCGGCGTCGTCATCGGCTGGATCGGCGGCGCCGTCATATGCAACTACGTCGGCGTCATCGGCGTGGAGCCTTCGCAATATTTCCAAAGCCTCCGTGCGTATCTCACCATCAGCAAAGTCATGGACGGCCTCATCAAGGCCGAGATCTTCGGCTTCGTGATCATCCTGATCGCCTGCAACACCGGCCTCCGCACCTCCGGCGGCCCGCGCGAGATCGGCCACGCCGTTACTCGCTCCGTCGTCTTCTCCCTCGTGGCGATTCTCGTCCTCGATTACTTCATCACCAAAGCCCTCGCCTGATGAAAAAAGCCATCATCCAAGAACGTAGCAGTTGCGCGGGTACAGCCCGCCCCCCCGTTGGCGTGGAGGTCGTCAACCTGTTCAAGAACTTCGGCTCCCAGCAGGTGCTCAAGGACATCAGCCTCACGATCAAACCCGGCGAGATCTTCACGATCATGGGACCGAGCGGCTCCGGGAAAAGCGTGCTGCTCCGCCAGATCGCCGGCCTCGACCAGCCCACCCGCGGCTCCGTCCGCATCAACGGCCTCGACCCCGCCGAGCCCGACACGCGCGACCGCTTTGCCCTCGCCCTCGTTTTCCAAGCCGGCGCTCTCTTCAACTCCATCTCGGTCTACGACAACCTCGCGCTTTATCTGCACGAGCACCGGCTCTGCCCGAAGCAGGAGATCCGTGACCGCGTCATGCGCGCGCTGAAAATCCTCTCCCTTGAGAACGCCGTGAAGAAATTCCCCTCCGAGCTCTCCGGCGGCATGAAAAAACGCGTGGCCATCGCCCGCGCCCTCGTCATGGAGCCGCAACTACTCCTCTACGACGAACCCACCTCCGAACTCGACCCGGTCATGTCCGCCACGATCACCGAGATCATCGCGACCCTGAAGCACGAGTTCAACGTCACCACCATCGTCGTCTCTCACGACCGCGACCTCGCGCTCACCATCTCCGACCGCGTCGCGCTGCTCATGAAGGGCAAACTCTGCGCCCTCTGCACCCCCGCCGAACTCCGCCAGGTGGAAGACCCCGCCGTGAAAGACTTTTTGAATCCGACCATCGATCTTAAAAAACCGCGCTACCAGCAATTGGAGGCATCATGAACCAAAACCAAATGACGGCCCGAGTGGGCCTCTTCTTCATCATCGGGCTGGCCCTCATCTGGGTCACCTTCGAAGCGCTGCACAACGGCCGCTTCTCGACCAAGGAGGGCTACACCGTCGTGGCATCGTTCTCCTCTCTCAAAGAACTCAAGGCCGGCAACGACGTCCGCATGGCCGGCGTCCAAATCGGCACCGTGGAAAAAACCCGTCTCGCCGGCGGCCGCGCCGAAGCGATCCTGCGCATCTCCAGCGACGTACAGATCGCCAAAGACGCCACCGCCACCATCGCGATGGCCGGCCTCCTCGGCTCGAACTACATCTCGCTCGACCTCGGCAAACCCGAAGCCGGCACCGTCTCCCCCGGCGGTAATCTCAAGACCAAGGACGCCGCCGACCTCAACCAGATCATCAACGATCTCGGCAGCCTCGGTCAGGAGATCAAAGGCACCCTCGGCCAGATCAGCGGCTCCCTCGGGCCAGGCGAAGACGGCAAGGGCGGTCTCCTCCAGAAACTCGATACCCTCGTCGCCGAAAACAGCGTCAAGATCACGAACACGATGACCAACCTTGAAGAGGTCTCCGGCAAGATCCGCTCCGGCGAAGGCACCCTCGGCAAACTCATCTACGACGAAACCGCTTACAACCAGCTCCTGTCCGCCGTCACCGAAATCAAAGGCGCCGCCACCGACACCCGCGCTTTCATGACCGAAACCCAAGGCATCATCACCCAGGTGAAAAGCGGTCAGGGCACGCTCGGCGTTCTCCTCTACGATCAGGCTTCCGCCGAGAATCTCCGCGTCACCGTGAAAAACATACGCGAGGTCTCCGATAAACTGAACGACCCGAAGAGCACCTTCGGTCAGCTCATCACCAACGATAACCTCGTGAAGGACGTCCAAGGTACGCTCCGCAAAGTCGACCGCGCCATGGATGGCCTTGGCGATCAGGGCCCGATCACCGCCGTCGGCGTCGCCGCTGGCGCGCTCTTCTAAACACTCCGCCGTTGGAGGCGCGACGCCTTCGTCGCGCACACCACCGCCCGCGCGCCACCCACCGTTCAACTGACGCCCCCGCCCGCTTATCGCTTCCGGTTTCCCCCATAGGTCCTATAGGTCCCATAAGGCCTACAGGACCTATTTGTTTTTAGCCCAGCCCCGCCCTCGCAACATGCCCCCCGAGCCGCCGCCCTACTCGCCGACAGCCCACCGCCTCCCCTGGCCCGTGGTCGCCGCATTCGCTCTCGGCCTCACGCTCCTCGCCGCCTACGCGAACTCTTTCCGCGTCCCCTTCCTCTTCGACGACGACTCCTCGATCATCGAAAACCCAACGCTGCGGAACTGGAAAACCGCCTTCTTCCCCCCCGGGGATAGCGGCGTCACTGTCAGCGGTCGCCCGTTGCTCAACGCCACCCTCGCGCTGAACTGGACCCTCAGCGGCAAAGACGTCTTCGGCTACCACGTCACCAACCTCCTCATCCACGTCCTCGCCGCGCTCACGCTCTTCGGCCTGACCCGACGCACGCTCCTGCTCCCTTCGCTTCGCGAAAAACTACCCGCCGTCACCGTTCACGCCGATCTGTTTGCACTCGCGGTATCCGCTCTCTGGGCACTTCACCCGCTTCAGACCGAGTCGGTCACGTACATCGTTCAGCGCGCCGAATCCCTCGTCGGCCTCTTCTACCTTCTCACACTTTACTGCTTCGTCCGCTCCATCGACTCGCCTGCCTCTGTCGGCCGCTGGCAACTCGCCGTCTTCGCCGCCTGCCTCGCGGGCATGGGCTCGAAGGAGGTCATGGTCTCCGCTCCGTTGATCGTTTTTCTCTTCGACCGCACCTTCGTCGCCGGCTCCTTTGCCGCAGCCTGGCGCGCACGCAAAAAACTCCACCTCGCGCTCGCCGCCACCTGGTTGCTGCTCGCCCTTTGTATCGTGTCCACCGGCAACCGTGGCGGCACCGTCGGCGTCAACGACACTGTCAACGCCTGGAGTTACTTTCTCACCCAATGCCACGCGCTCACGCATTATCTACGTCTCACATTTTGGCCGCACCCGCTCGTTCTCGACTACGGCTCCAGCGTCGTCAGCGGCTTCCCTGAAGTCGCCGGCCACTTCCTGCTCCTCCTCGTCCTCGGACTCGCCACGCTCGTCGCTCTCTGGAAACGCCCCGCCGCCGGATTTCTCGGTGCCGTTTTTTTCGCCGTGCTCGCACCCACCTCGAGCTTCGTCCCGGTCACCACACAAACCATGGCCGAGCACCGCATGTACCTCGCGCTCGCCCCGCTCGCGCTCGGCGTCGTCCTTCTGCTGCACCGGATTTCGCCGCGCACCGGCATCGCCGTTTCGCTCGCGCTCGCCTTGGCCGCCGGCGTGACCACCTCCTTTCGCAACCGCGACTACCGTGACCCCTTCATTCTCTGGGAACGCAACCACCTCCACGCACCGCTCAACATCCGCGCCCTCAACAACCTCGGCGGCCTGTATTCGAAGCGACACGACTATGCCCGTGCGCGCGAGCAATTCGAGAAAGCCGCCGCCATCGCCCCCGACGACCTTGGCGCCCGCACCGGCATCGCCAACTGCCTCGCCGCGCTCGGGCAAATCCCCGAAGCCATCGCGATCTTCCGCCGCGTCATCGCGATCGACCCGCGTCTCCACGACGCCCACTACAACCTCGGCAAAGTATTGCTGGAGCAAAACGACATCGAGGGCGCGATCACCCACCTCTCTCGCGCCTTGGAACTCAAACTCGTTTCGGCCGACGCCCGCTACAATCTCGGCAACGCCTTGCTCGCCGCCCGACGCCCGCAAGAAGCCGCCGCACACTTTCGCGAAGTTCTCGCCGCCGATCCCGACGCGATCGACGCCCGCAACAATCTCGGCAACGCCCTAGTCGCCCTCGGTCGCCCCGAGGAATCCATCGCCCAGTACCAAGTCGTCTTGGAAAAATCTCCCGGCCACCCCCGCGCCCTGCTCAATCTCGGTCGCGCCCTCGCCCTCCTCGGTCGCACGCAGGAAGCGTTTGCTCATTTCGAGCAAGCCGCCGTCGCCGGTCCCGACATTCCCGAAGCCCGCGCCAATCTCGCGACCGCGCTGCTCGGCCAGTCTCGTGCCGCCGAGGCCATTCCGCATTTCGAAGCCGCGCTCCGCCTCGGCCTGCGAGACCCCGCCCTCCGCCTGAATCTCGCCGGCGCCCTTGTCCTCGCCAGCCGGCCCGGTGACGCTCTCGCGAACTATCGAGCGCTCGTGTCGGAGTTTCCCCACTACACGGAGGCTCGCGACCGCCTCGCCCTCACGTTGCTGCAAACCGGCCGACCCGAGGAGGCCATCCCGCACTATCGACAACTGCTACTGCTCTCGCCGGATTCAGCCGAGCTCTCCAACAACCTCGGCATCGCCCACGCCCAGCTCGGCCAGATGGACGACGCCCGCATGTATTTTCGTCAGGCGCTGCGCCTCAACCCAAACTTCGCCGAAGCCCGCGAAAACCTCGAGCGCGCCACCCGAAAATAGAGATCCGAACGTAGCCGCGTTTGAGCGTAGCAAAAACGAGGCCCGCGGAGGCCGCGCCTCTCGCCTGCGGCTCAAGCACGGCGTCAAGCTTCATGCGCCTTGGAGCGTGACTCTTCTCCGTTCTTCAAAACATCACCCTCCGCCGCTGTTCACTTCCCCTCCACGATCTTAATCACTGATCGTTTCGGCAGCGGGGCTTTCTCATCGAGATAGAAACTCGGATGCGGCGGCTGGTTATACGCCACGTTTTGCCACGCGATCGCCACGCGGTACTGCGGATCGTGCATCAACGACGCCAGCCGGTGCGCCGTCGGGATCGTGCTCGTGTAGATGCGTAGCTCCTTGTTGTCGCGTGTGCGCCAGATCACTTCCTCACGCCAGTCGCCCCACACATCTGCACTCAACGCCGGAGTCGCCTTCGTGCCGTTTCCGGAGGAGCACGCATGAGCGGTCAGCAAAATATCCAGCTGTTCCGTCTCCCAGTTCCACTTCGTGATGAAATTCTGATCGAGCAACTCGCGCAGAAGATCGCCATCCCACCACACGGCGAAGTTGCACGAAAACCCACGCGGACGTTTCTCCACGAACTTCTTTCCCTGCGCATTGTAGATCCCGTCCATGCCGGCGCCCGCCGCCCACATTTCGGAGCCCGGAAACCGCGGATCGATGTTGAACGCCACGCCACGCCCCGGGCCTTCGCCCTTGTCGCCGCCTTGGGTCGCGGCCTTGGTCGACGGAACGAGCATCAGAGGTTTTCCCGTTTTCGCATCGCGCAAATTCATTCCTTCGCCGGCAAAGCGTTCTTGGATGCTGAATACCTCAAGCCCGGGATTCTCGGGGAGGTGATCGCTCACGTGCAGCGCGTCGCCGTGACCCCAGCCGGTGGAGTAAAGGCCTTTGCCGTCGTCATCGATCACCGCCGCGCCGTACACGATCTCATCGCGACCGTCGTCGTCGACGTCGGCCACGCTCAGCTGGTGGTTTCCTTGGCCTGCATAACGCTTATTCTCATCCGACGCATCGCTGTCGAATACCCAACGCTGCGTCAGCTTTCCGTCGCGCCAGTCCCACGCCGCGAGCACCGCGCGAGTGTAATAACCGCGGCACATAACGATGCTCGGGCGTTCGCCGTCCAGATACGCGACACCTGCGAGAAACCGATCCATCCGGTTCCCATTGCCGTCGCCCCACACGGCTGCCATCTGCTCACGCGTTGGATTATCCGTCTCCGGATGACGCGCCGGCACGTACTTCTCCGTTGCGAGCGCCGCGCCCGTCCGCCCTTCGAACACGGTGAGAAACTCCGGTCCTTTCAAAATGAACCCCGCGCGACCCCTGTTCTCCTGGTTTCTCTGCTCCGGAGCCGGCGCCGATTGATTCGGATCTTCCTGCGTCACCCAAACAGCGCTCGCATCGCCGATAACCTGGCCCGTGCCGTCCACTGTGCCGTCCGCGGTCTTACACACGAACTCCGCGCGCCCGTCTCCATCGAAGTCATACACGAGGAACTGCGTGTAATGCGCGCCCTCCCGGATATTTTTCCCGAGGTTGATCGTCCACAGCAGTGTGCCGTCGAGTTTGTACGCCTGGAAGATAGGCGCGTCCGTCATGCCTCCGTGGGAGTTGTCCTTACCCACACCAGTCTGATGCACGACGATTTCATACTGCCCGTCGCCATCGAGATCGCCGACGGATGCATCGTTGGGGATGTACCCGGTCGGTGTCTGCAACACGATCGAGTGGTACGGCAGCGGCGGAGCCCCCGCGGGCAATTTGAAACGTCCGTCGGCCTCCCGCTCCTGTCCGTCGATCACCGGTCGCACGCTGTACTCGGTGGTGCGCGCGAGCGTGGCGCGCGCATCGATCAACCATGTGCCTCCGGTGAGCGGCTCTGCGTTCACCTTCACCGTGCCACCGCCGGCATCGGGCCGCGCGGCGAACGTACCGTAATCCACGCGCTCGCTTTCGCGCGCGGTTGTCGTGCGATAAACGTTGAAGCTCACGCCATCAGGATCGGTCGCCAGCAGACGCCAGCTCACGAACACCTTGCCATCCGGCTGGTGGATCGCGACGACGCCGCGGTCGAGTTTCTCCATCTGACGCTCGGCGTGCGCTTCTGTCGCCACGCCCATGCAGACGACGAGCAACCATGAAAAAATGCGTTGGGTGGTTTTCATAAAAATAGTGGGAGGCCGATCAGCGGGTAACCTCGAGTTCGACCGATGCAGACTTCACGCCAGACGCAGCGGCCGACAAAACGATGCGCCCCGCCGCAGCGGACGCCTTCACGTAAACCCGGCAGCGTCCCTCGAATGCACTGCGCCGCGGCGCCTGAAACGATTCATGACTGGCGTTGTCGCCGTTATCCACGGCGGCGATGACCCCAGGGCCGGTCAGCGAAAACTCCACGAGCGAATCCGCCGTTGGAACGAGTACGCCGTGCGCATCGACCACCGCCACTTCAACCGCCACGACATCGTCCCAGTGGCAGGTCACTCGGGTGCGATCCGCGACCAGCCGCAGCGCAGCCGGCGCGCCTGCCGTGCGGAGTTCATGAGTCGCCACGACCTCCCCACGATTCTTTCCCAACGCGCGAATCGTACCCGCTTCGTACGCCACTTTCCACGTGCGCGGCCGGGCATCTTCCGGGCGCGACAACGAGCCGAGCGAATGGCCATTGAGCACGAGTTCCACCTCATCGCAGTTGCTGAAAACCTCAACAGCCTCCTCGTGCGGCGAGAGATCGCGCGGCGTCCAGTCTGACCGCAAATCCGGCTCCTTCTGTTGCAATACCTGTTGCTGGATCTGCGCCGCCGTTTCGTAACCGGGATCGATGACCGGCGGCGCGCGTTCGCCGAGACGACGCGTGAGATGGACCATCGGCTTTTCCGACCACCAGCTCATGCGTTCGTAACTACGCGGACGCAGCGTGCCGTCGCGCATGACGATGCCGTAGTCGGTGGCGATCAACGGCCAGCGTCGCGACTCGCCGAGATAATCGATGCCGCTCCAGATAAACTGCCCCGCATACGGCGCGTTATCGCGAAGCGCCGTCCACACGCGACTCTGATGGCCGTTTTCCGTGCCGATGATTTTGCGCGCCGGATTCTGTTTGTGCGCGTCGAGGATTTCGCGCTCGCGATAATTTTGCCCGATCACGTCGAGCATGTCCGCGAGGCCGTTGTGGTAATCCTTCGAGCGATTTGGGCGGAAAAGCGCCTGCGTCACCGGCCTCGTGGGATCTTCGCGATGATAAACCTCGATGAGCGACGCGAGCGTCTTCTTCGCCGACTCCGGTTTGAGCGTATCGTGAATCTCGTTACCCGCGCTGTAGAGAATGATGCTGGGATGATTGCGGTCACGACGCACCGTATCGCGCACATCGATGAGCCCCCACTCGGCAAAAAACGACGCGCCATCGGCCTCTCGTTTAGCTTTCGTCCACGCGTCGAGCACCTCGTGCATCACGAGGAAACCCATCCGGTCGCACAGATCCAAAAACTCCGGCGCGACTGGATTATGCGCGGTGCGGATCGCGTTCACTCCGAGCGACCGCAAAATCTCCAAACGCTGCTCCCACACCCGCAACGGCACCGCCGCACCAAACGCGCCACCATCATGGTGGAGACAAACCCCCTTGATTTTCAGGTTTCGTCCATTGAGCCAAAACCCCGTCGCCGGCTCGAAACGAAACTCGCGGATGCCGAAGGCCACAGTCTCTAGATCAAGTATGGTTACCGCGGGATCCGGCTCATTCACATCCGACAAACTGACCCTGGCTTGATAGAGGCGCGGAGTTTCCACGTCCCAGCGAAGCGGCGCTTTCACGACAATATCTCCACCTAGCTCCGCCTTTTCGCCGGGAGCGAGGGTCTTGGTTTCTGTCTCAAACGTTCCCACGGCGTTTCCGTCCGGATCGCTCAAAAGTATGCGAAGCCGGATGGTGCGGGCCTTCGCGCCCGTATTCATCGCCGTCGTCGTCACCGCGACCGTCACCGCATCATCGGCAATCTTTGGCGTCGTCACAAACGTACTCCAACGATCGAACATCACCGCGTGTTTTTCGATCAACCACACATGCCGGTAAATGCCCGCTCCCGTATACCAGCGCGAAGCCGGTTGCGCCGTGGTATCTGACCTCACAGCCAGCACGTTTTCTCCAACACGCAAATGCGGAGTCAGATCGTAGTGGAAGCTCACGTAACCGTTCGGCCTTTTCCCCAGAGAGTGCCCGTTGATCCAGACCTCGCTGTTCGCCATCACTCCGTCGAACTGCACGAACAGCCGCTTCCCCTCCTTCAGCTCCGATTGCTGGAACGTCTTCCGGTACCAACTCACACCCGAGGGCAAAAAGGCTCCATCGCCTCCCGTCGTCGCGTTCTCATCGAACGGGCCTTCAATGCTCCAATCATGGGGCACCGATATCCCGCGCCACCCGCTGTCGTCGAACGTCCGTTGTTCTGCGCCCGGTGCATCGCCTTTGAAAAAGGCCCAGCCACTATCGAAAGGACGTTCATACCCCCACCCATGTGAAAGTGGCACGATGCTGATATATGCAGACGCGATCGTCGTCATGAGTAAGAGGGCGAGCGTCAGTTTGAGTTTCATCGCTTAAAAATCACTTCGTTGCGTCCGTCCGAAACTGCGCCGCCGGCAGCCCGGCGCCATTGTAGAGATGCCCGCCGTCCGGGAAATTCACCCACGCATAACGCGCCGCCTTCGGTTCCGGCACGTCCGCGCTGCGCACCACCACACTCTCGCCGTCGATCGTCGCTTCCGCCGTAACAAACGTCCCGTCCGCACCCGCGACCTCAAACCACTTCAGCCCGCCATCGCGCGCCACGAGTCCGCCCGCCGTGTGTGAAAACCTCAGTCGGATCGCCCCGCCCGCCTCCACAGCCATCGACTCATAACGCGGGCCGGAAAACTCGAGGGCTTTCCCATACGTATTCGCCAACGCGATGCGCACCAGCCGGTCGCCGACCGCCTGCTTGTTGTACGGATGCACGTTCTTCTCTTCGCCGATGTCCGTCGTCACCGCCATGCCGGTGTTCTTCAGTGCGAGCACGGTCGCCTGCGCTTCGCGAACTTCCGGACGGTTGCTCGACTTATTCTGTCCGGCGAGCTGCACGATGTAGAAAGGGAAATCGCCCTGCTTCCACAGCGAGCGCCAGTCGTTGACGAGCGTCGCCTGCACCCGCGGATAAAGCGCCACGCCCGCTTCGCCGCCGACGATCGATTCTCCCTGGTACCACAGCACGCCGCGGATCGCGTACGGGATCACCGGCGCGATCATGCCGTTAAACATCACCGTGGCGTTGTGCTGATCCTGCACGGGATCGCGCAGCGCCTTCGGCTTCGGCGCGGTCGTATTCACATCCTGCGAACGCGCTTCAGTCGTTTCCGCCGTCTCCTTAGGCCGCGCCCGAAACGCCGCCACCTCCGCATCGAACTTCTCCAACATCGGCCGCAGCTGCGGGTCCTCCGCCAGCGCGTCGCGACGCACCCACGCTTCTGCGCAGCTGGCGCCATACGACAGCGCCACGATGCCCACCGGCACGTTGAGCTCCTTCTGAAGATCGCGGGCGAAAAAATATCCGACCGCCGAAAACGTCGGCACCGTCGCGGGTGAGCATACGACCCACTCGCCACCGACGCGCGGTTGCGGCTCATACGCCTTCGCCGCCTCACCGGTGAACATGCGGATGAGCGGATAATTCGCGGCTGCGATCTCTTCCGCTTCGTTGATCACACCTGCCCACTTATAGGCGGACTTCGAAACCGTGTGAACCATGTTGGACTGGCCGGAGCACAACCAGACCTCGCCGACCAGCACATCGTCGAGCACGACTGGCTCGGCGGTCATCGATCCCATCACACGAAACACGCGGCCTTCGCTCGATGCAGCGAGCGCATCGAGATCGATCTTCCATTTCCCTGTCGCATCGGCGGCCGCGGATTTTTTCTGCGCGGCGAACTCCACGGTGACTTGCTCGCCAGCCTCCGCCGTTCCCCAGACGGGCACCGGCTGGTCGCGTTGCAGCACCATGTGCGACGTGAATGGACTCGCGAGCTGCACCGCAGCCTGAGCGGCTGTGTAGAGACTGAAAAAAAGAAGGCTAAGGCGTTTCATAGGGGAGCGATGACTGCATTCACCTCTGCGCGGCAAGCGGCTCGTAGAACTCCGCCTCGATGATGCTTAACGAGCGCGCCGTGACGCGCGATGAGCCGGTGGCGGCGTTGGCCTGGTCGTTGAGCTCGGTGATGCCAAACGCGTCGCGCGCTGAACCAGCCTCAAGCATTTCCACGCGCACCGTTTGCCCACGTGCCGACTTCAGCGGCAGCGTAACATAGCCGAGACTACGGCCCGTCACCCCGCGGTAAACCTCCACGCCATCGACGCGGATGCGGATCGGATAAGACCGTTCGCGAAATCCGCTCAGCTTGAAAGTCGCCTCGTGCAACATCGCCGGGCGGTCCAGCCGGTACTCGATCCATGCCGCGGCAAGATCGTCGCCGCTGGTCCAGGCGGTCTCTTCGTTGTCGTCATAACTTGCCTTCGCGGTGGCAGCGTTCGAACCCGCCGTTGCGCCCGTGACGTCCACCGGCAGCCGCGTCACGGCAAACGACGGTGTGGACGGTGTCGGTCCACGGTCGAGCCGCGCTGGCAAACCTTCGGCAGGATGAGTGCGCGACCAGCCATCTGTCGTGGCAACCGCGACTGAGGCGAACTCGAGTTTCGAGGAGGAGAGCCCGGCCGACTTCGCCGTAAGAGCGATATTTCCGGCGTCGGGCCGCGAACGGATGAGCACGCGGTTGACGCCACCTTCGACCGGAAGCGTGCGCGCGAGGATGAAGTTATCCGGCCCCTGCGCGATACCACCGCGCCAGTCCGCAGGACCGTCCAAGTCGAACTCGATTGTATTCAGCGCGGTCGGACAACGCCGACCTTGGGCGTCAACAACCTCCACTTGCACCAACGCCACGTCCGCACCATCGGCGCGCAACCCGGCGGGCCCAGCGTGTAGCGTGAGTTTCACCGCAACGGGCTCGCCGGCCGTTTCGTGCGAGGCATCGCAGACCCGGGAGCCGTCCGCCGCATAACCCACGGCGGTCAGTTTCCCCGGCTCCCACGCGACATCGCGAAACGTGAATAAAAAACGCGCGCTCTGCTCCCCGCGGCCCAGAGAACGACCGTTAAGGAACAACTCCACCGCGTCCGCACTGGAGACCACGGTGATGTTTTTCTTCACACCCGCCGCGTAGTTCCAATGCCCGAGGATGTGCGCGCGCGGGTTTTCCACGTCCACCCAGCCGTCCCACATGACTTGATGCGCGAAGAAGCCGTCCTTCGGGATGCGCATCGCGTCCACTTCGCCACTGCGCCGGTAGTTTTCCGCGCCGCGATAGTGCGTGTTGGTGTCCGAGAAGACGATATTCACGCCGCCCGAGCTCACGCGTTTGCCCGTACCCGGCCGCTCGCGCCAGTAGTCGTACCAGCGAACGACATTCTCGATGGCGTGGGAATCCTGATTGCGGTTGTAGACCCGCGCGGGCGCATTGCGATAAAGCGGGCCGTCGCCGTCTTTGTGATACGGCGGCGAGAACTCGTCCCAATATTTCCGCAGGCCCTCGTCGCGCGAGTACTCCGTGGCCCAGAGCGGGAGACGGGCGCTTTTGTTGATGTAGAGCATTTCGCCGCCGTACTCGGCGACCTGGCTGTCGAGCATCTCGCGCGAGCCGGCGGCGCGGCCGCCATGAGGATCGAACTGGTCGCGCAGCGCCTTCATTTCCGCCATGTGCACTTCGCTGATGCCTTTGTTGCCCGACTCGTAAACGAGTACGCTCGGGTTATTGCGATTGTAGATGATGGCGTCGCGCATGAGCTCGGTGCGCTGTACCCACGTGCGGCCTTGCGCGTCGCGCTCGGAGTCGCCGGCCGGCAGCATCTGCATGAGGCCGACGCGATCGCAGGATTCCACGTCTTGCTTCCAAGGCGTGACGTGCATCCAACGCACAAGATTGCCGCCGCTCTCGACCATGAGCGCGTTGCTGTAGTCGCTCAGCCACGGCGGCACGGAGAGGCCGAGCGCGGGCCACTCGTTCGAAGTGCGTTGCGCGTAGCCCTTCAGCTGGATCACGCGGTCGTTGAGTTTCACGAGGCCGTTCGCGAACTCCGTTTTGCGGAAACCGGTGCGCGTCGTGACCGCGTCGAACGGCTTCCCGTCCGCTTCGAGCGTCGTCGTAACGGTGTAGAGATAACCGTAACCCCAGCTCCAGAAATGGAGATCGCGTACGCGAGCGGAGGCCCGGGCAGTAACGCTCGCACGCGGGGCGACGGTAAAACGCCCGCCATCGATGCGCGCGACTTCGTGCCTGTCTGCATCGGCGATCGTAACGCGATAAAGAAACGCGCGCGGCTCGGTCGCATCGTTCCGCACTTCGGACTCCGCGTGGATCGTCGCGGCGCGTCCGTCGATATCGAAGTCCGTCGCGTAAACGTAGACGCCCGTCGATCCAAGATGCGAATACAGCGGCAGCGTCTGGTACACGCGATCGGTGATGTGCAGGCGCACGTTCTTCGGGAGCCCACCGTAGTTCGCGTTGAAGTTTTTATCCGCCCACTGGAAGCGCGAGCCGGAGATCTTTTCGCGATAGTCCCAGGCGTTGTCGGTGCGAACGGCCAGGACGTTGACCTCCGGGGCGGGCTTCACCCACTCGGTCACGTCGAACCCGAAGGCCATCACCCCATTCTCGTGTCCACCGATGCGCTGTCCATTCAGCCAGAATTCCCCGGCCTGCCGCACGCCTTCAAACTCGAGAAACACCTTTTTCCCGCTGGCGCCGGCAGGCAGCGCAAAGGTCTTCCGATACCATGCGATGCCCGTTGGGTGTTGGTCGATCGGCAGGCGGAAAGCGTCGTCCTCATTCCAAGCGCGCGGCAGCGCGATCGGTTTCCAGCTCGTGTCATCAAAGCTCGGTTCGTGCGCGCCGACCGGATCGCCCACGTGGAGGCGCCAACCAGGATTGAAATTCAATGTCTCGCGCACAGCGGAGGGTGCGTCGCCGGCGTGCGTGACGGCGGCCGAAACTAGCATGAGAAAGAAAACGGGAATGAGGCGCATAAACGAAGGGCGTTAAGTGGCAGTTATGATCAAGGAGCGGGAAACGGGCGCGCGATACGTAGGGTTTCCCCCGTGTCCTCCATTTCAAACAGAAGGGCGCGCTCCGTGTCTTTGTTGGGCGAGTGCAGCGTCATCATGAGCTGGCCGTCGAAACGCTTGAAGAGGAACGGATGCCCACCGTCCTCCGTGAAAATCGGCTCGGCCTGCTGGCGCCACGGGCCGGCGAGTTTGCCCGAATCGGAGATCGCGAGCCCGACGCAATAGGTCCCGTCGTGGAAGCTCGACCAAAGCATAAACAATTTGCCGGACTTCGATCGGTGAAACGTCGGGCCGTCGGTGACGTAGCAGCCGTGTTCGACCGACTTCTTCGTCCACGGTGCATCGCTACCGTGAAACAGGCGC
>CAMLSH010000028.1 GCA_946482625.1 uncultured Opitutaceae bacterium | reverse complement strand
CCGCCCACGATCAACCTCACGGAGCCCGATCCGGAGTGCGATCTCGACTACGTGCCGAACGTGAAGCGCAGCGCGAAGGTGAAGACCGTGTTGAGCAACAATCTGGGTTTCGGCGGACAGAACGCCGCCGTGGTTTTCCGCGCGCTTTAAGTCCGATCAGAGCCTGCGTTTCGCCCGGCGCGAAACGCAGAGCGGGCGATTATAGCCTTTGGCGATGCGACCCTTCTGCAAAACAGGTGGGGCGCATTACTCATTTTGGCGGCTGCAGTGATGCCGGGCTCGACGCACGGGGAGGAAGGACTCTTAACTCCGTCCTCAAGAAACTGATGCGCCCGGCCCACCATTCATTTTAGCCCGATGACGAAGGCCAACAAGCGTCGCATCCTGATCGTCGAGGACGATCCGCTGGTTGCTCAAGCGATCGGGCAGACGTTGCTTCGGCTCGGGTACGAAGTCGTGGCTGTGGTGGACAATGGCGACGATGCGGTGAGCCAGGCCTTTTCGCAGACGCCGGATCTCGTGTTGATGGATATCGGGCTGCGGGGATCGATCGACGGCGCCGAGGCGGCGAAACAGATCCGGCTTAGCGTGGGGCGTCCGGTCGTTTTTCTCACGGCGCAGATGGAGCCGGCTGTTTTGAAACGCGCGAAGGAAGCGGAGCCGTACGGTTTCGTGCTAAAGCCTTTCAACTCGGATCAACTTTTCGTGAGCCTCGAACTAGCGCTCCATCGACATCAATTGGAGGCCGAGCGCGCCACGCTGCGACCGGCGCAGGAGGCGGCGAATGCGAGCCTACGGGAATTGCGCGGACTGCTGCCGATCTGCGCGGGCTGCAAAAAAATCCACGAAGACGACGGCCGCTGGACGAAGCTGGAAGAGTATTTCCAGAAGCACGCGGGTATCGAGTTCACGCATGGGTTTTGTCCGGAGTGTGAAAACCGGCTGTACGGCACGCACTCGCGAGCGCCGATCCGGCCGAAGTGAGTGGGGGCGGCGCCGTGCGCGTTTAGGATGGTCCACGAAGCGAGCGCTCAACAGTCTGCTGCAATTGTGAGTTCGATTTCCGAGGTGGAGCGGGCGCTCCGCGCACGCTGAGCGACGTTGAGTCACTCACGACGCGATTCGCACGTGCGACGTCTTTCAACGCGCGGGGACCGCTCGTTCCACCTTCGATCGGATTTGATCTTGAGTGCGTTGTCCGAGGTTGAACCGTGAGCGATCTTTCTTTGCGGGCAGACCCAAACAGCGCGCTCGGAGTGCGCGCTCCACCTTATTTCTGGGCGGCGCTGCGTTTGACGACCCAGTCGATGGTGGCGTCGTCGTTGTGCAGATTGCGCCAGACGAGCGAGAGGAACTCGGCGGGAAGGATGTCGTGCGCCTTGAGGAATTTTCTGTCGCCGCCGCAGCAATACATCAACGAGGCAGGGAGTTCGCCGCGGAGTTTGGCTTTCACTTTCGGGATGATGCGGGGGAGCCACTCGATGCCACGGACGGCGTCCGTCTTGGCGGGAAGTTTCGATTCGTCGAGCACGACGGTGGAGGGCTTGCCGTCCTGAACGTTGAGGAAGTAGTCGCGGCGGATGAGTTCTACGCCGAGGGCGATTTCGAAACCGGGTTCGCCCGCGTAATTGTTGTGATCCTCGGCGTAGTCGTAGATGTGCTGGGCGGTGATGCCGTTGGCGGCGAGAAAGGCGCGTTCCTCGGCGGACAGCAGCGCGGCGGCCTCGCGTTTGCCCTGTGCGTAGAGGGAAACGGCATTGTCGTAGATGGAGCGGAACGTCTTGGCGAAATCGTAGTGTCTCATGTCGCAGACTGAAGAATTCAGAACGCCGGAAAACGCAACGAGCACGAGAACTTCTCGTTGTCGCGCGAGCCGGGCAGACGAAACAATTAGTTCTGCAAGACCGCTGGCGAACTCACCGACGAGATGTCGGCGGTCGGCATCGAAACGCGGAACGACGTTCCGGTGGGACCGGTGAAAAGCAGTTCTAGGTCCCCGTGAATCTGGCGCGCGAGGAGGCGGCTGATCGCCAGGCCCAGACCCGAGCCGTCGGGTCCGCCGGTCACGCCGGGTTCGAAGAGGCGCGTGCGAACGTTGGGCGGGATGCCGGTGCCTTCATCGAGAACGACCATGGAGATTCGCTCCCTCGTGCAGGTAAAATGAATTTCGATACGCGAGCCGCGAGCAGAGGCTTTGACAGCGTTGTGGACGAGGTTGGAGGCGATCAGGCAGAGAATGCTTCCGGTGTGTCCATCGATGCCGGCGGTCAGATCGTCTTTGACGATCAGCCGGACTCCGTGGGCGTTGGCGACCGGGGTGTTTCGCTGGCGGATGATTTCAGCGAGTTCCCAGCCGGCGATCTCGGCGCGAGCGCCGGTGTGCGCGTCGCCGAGCAGGCAGACGATCTCGGCGATCAAGTTGCGCATGCGGTCGGCGTAACGCGCGGCGGTCTCCCAATCCGCTTTGTCGGGCGACTCGGCGCTGACGACCGAGCAGAGGCCGGCGACCGAACCCTGCAGGCCGTGGATGAGGTGCGAGGTGATCTGGCCGAGCGCGGAAGTTTTGGCGGAAAGCGTGAGTTCAGAATTGGCGCGCGCGAGCCGGGCGTTGCGTTCATGCAGCAGGCGTTGAGCGCGAATGAGTCCGTGGTAGGCAAGGCCGAGCACGAGGGCGATCAGGCCAGTGCCGAGTGCAAACGTTGCCCAAGTCTGGCTCCGCTGCTGGCGGTCGATCAGCGCGAGCTCGTCGTTGAGCGCACGTGCATCGAGATAGTATTGGGCGAAGCCGAGCTGCTGGCCGGAGACGCTGCCCTCCAGCGGTAGGAGAACTTCAAGTACGGGCGCGGTTACGGCGGCGGCGGTGCCGCTGAAGTAACGGTCGAGCGGGAAGTCGGGGTGAAAGCGGCTGACGGGAGTTCCGGCAAGGAGCGTAAGGTAGTCTTCGGCGGCGAGCTCGGCGAAGAGCAAGGTGTCGGGCAATGCGCGGAGAAGCGCGCCTTGTTTATCGAAGACGGCCATGGCGAGCATGCCTTCTTGTTGGGCGCTGGGCAGCACGGCGGAAAGGAGCTCATCCACGCGCAGCGGAGTGGTGCCGGTGCGGATTTCGGCCTGGGCGATTTGTTGGCGCACGACCGGTTGAAAGACGGCGGAGTCGCGACCGACGATGGTGCGTTTGATCTCCTTCTGAAGTCCGTGGCGAAACCACAGGAGCGTGGCGGCATGAATGCTGGACAGGGCGAGCCCAATCGCGACGAACAACAGGAGAAGGCGTGGACGACGGGGCATGGCCGGCGGGGCGCTTTATTCCGGAACGGCCTGCCAGTCTTTCACGCCGGTGAGATCGAGTGAGGCGATCGCGGCGTCGAATAACAGTTGGCGCTGTCTGGCCGAGAGCCCCGGTTCGAGCACGGCGAGGTGATAGTCGCGGTAGAGCTTTTGCAGCTGCTCCTGCTTGTATGCCTGCATGAAGTCGCCGAGCAGGGCGTCCACGGATTTGCCGGCGCCTTTTTCGGTGCGCGATTTGGCGATACGGGCGACCTCCTCGCGAATCGCGCGGGCTTCGGCGGTGAGGGCGGCGAGACGGGCGCGGTTCTTATCTTCAAACTCGGCCAGCGCTTCGCGGCCGTTGGCGGATGCGTCTGGGGATTTCTTCCCCGAACTGTTTTTGCCGGCATCTTGCGCCTGTCGTTGCGCGGCTTTTTGGAATTCCGCTTTCTCGCTCAAGTAGGCGCTCATACGGGCGGCGAGTGCCGGCGGCCACTCGGTCGGGGGCGCCGCCGGTTGGAGCGCGGGAATCGTGGACAGGGACTCGCGGATATGTTCGGCCTTTGCTTCGAGGGCGGCGAAACGCGGCTCGTGGTCGGCGGCGAGGTCGCGGAGGGCGCGTTCGCGTTTGCCGGGTGTTTCGCGGTCGAGGGAGAAAATGGCTTCGCGCAGCTCTCGTTTGAGCGCGGTCTTCTCCGCAGTGAAGGCAGCGATTTCTGACGAGAGATCTGCGGAGATATCGGACGGCACGCGCAGGCGCGATCCGTGAGGCATGAAGAAAAGAAATTGATCGGGCTCAAAGCCGTCGGAAGCGGGAGGCGTATCCACTTCTCCGAGCATGGCGGCGAGTTCGATGACGACCTCCTTCAGGAGCTCCCGTTGCTGAGAGGAGAGTCCTTCCTGATAATAAATGGCGGCGCGGACCACGCTGTGTTCGTCGCCGATTTTTTCGCGGGCGGTGCGTTTGCCGTCATCGCCGCCGAGGTGCCAGTTGCGGTGTTCGTTCCAGTCGGCGCCCTGGGTGAGCAAGGTGTAGCGATAGAGCTCACGGCGGAGCTCGTCGGCGTCGGCGGCGAGTTGTTGAAGGCGGGGCTCCTGGGCGGTGGCGAGCGTTTGAAGTGCGGCTTTGCGGGCGGAAGGGGCGGCGGAAGCGACGGCGTCTAGTTGGGTGCGGAGTTCGGCGAGCAGGGCGGCTTGGGTGGTTTTGTACGTATCCAGTTTCTCGCGATGCTTGCGGTTGAGGTCGCCTTGGGCGAGGCGCGTGCTCAGCGGGGCGAAGAAGGGCTCGTTGCTCCAGGGTGTGAGTTCGTTCCAGACGGAATCGCGCACGGCCGGCTGGGGCGGGAGTTCGGCGCCGAGCACGGGCGGAGCTGGCGGAAAGTAAATCGGCAACAGCGCTGAGAGGGATGTACTGAGCCGTGGAGAGCCGAGGCCGCGGCTGCCGCTGTTGATGATAACGGGGGAACGCGGGACCGGGCGCACACTGCCGTCACCGACGCTGGAGTTGCCGGCACCGGGCGGGTTGCCGGAATTGGTCTGGGCCAAGATGGCCGGCGTCGCGAGCGAGCAGCACGCGAGGAGAGAGAGAAACCATCCGATCGCGTTCAGGCGGTGGGTGCGGCGGAGTTTCATGGGGAGGTAATCGACAAAGGGTTCCGCGGGACGGCAATCAATCCTGTTTTCTCGCGGGGAAACGCCCGGCCTTGCGAGGGCGACGGGGGCCGGGCGTTCCATGGGAGAGTCGCGCGGGTCAGAGATTTTCTAGAATTTCACGCGCAGGCCGATGCTTGCGAAGGAGGCGTCGAAGGTTTCGAGCGAAGAATAAGTGTAGCTCGCGTTCACGCTCAGGTGTTCGTGGACCTGGATGTTGACACTCAGCTCGGCACCGGCGTGCAGGGACGTTTCTTTTTCGCGGCGGATCACGATCTTCTGGCCGGCAATGATGACGTCGTAGGGCCACGGCATCTGGCTGATGGTCACTTCCGATTCTTCTTGGGTGAGAAGCGGGGTGAACGACACGGAGAGTTTGTCGAGTCGCGCGATCTTGATGGGGACGCCGAGGGAAAACAGCGTGGATTTTTGGTGGTGCTCATATTCGGGATACCACCAAGGAACGATGCTGAGCACGTCCGGGCTGGCGATGATCGGATCGCCGGGGAGGCCGATGCCCCACGACCAGCTGGGGTAGATTCGCCGCACTCGGAGATCGTCGAGCATGGAGTAGCGCAGCTCGATGCCGACGTGTGGTGTGATTTCGACTCCGGCGACCAAAGTGCCGACGGCGTTGGGAAGATCGGACTCGATGACGACGCCGTGGTCGTTTTCCAGTCGGGGATCTCCAGAGTACAGCACGTGGGAAACGCGAGGCTCCAGATAGACGGAGACCGCGGCCTGGGCAGTCCACGGCAGCAGTGCGATGACAGGAATGAGGAGGTGTTTTTTCATAGGATGAACACCGCTGTCTTTGCCATGCGCGTGCCACTGGCGCGCGCGTAACCGTAATCTCGTTACGCAAAACGGGATGCGTCGTTTCGGACGGTTTTCCGCGACGGCCGCTGCCGCTTGAGTTGGGAACTTTCACCCAGTCCACGCACGGCGCGGGCGAGTGATCGGGGGAACTCACCCAGAGAGCCGGTCAGACGGGCTCGTTGGGTTTGAGCTCTGCGAGTCGGTAGCGCAGGTAGTCGCGCGTGACGCCGAGGCGGCGGGCGGCGGCGGAGACGTTGCCATCGGTGACCCGCATGGCTTCGGCGATAAATTCCTGCATGGCGGCTTCGAGCGAAAATCCGATTTCGGGAAGCTGCCACTGAGGGTGGCGCCAGTTCGGGCCCGGCGCGGAAGACGAGGGCGCGAGATGAGAAAAATCCAGCGACGGCGAGCGCGAGAAGATCACGGCGCGTTCGAGCTCGTGGGCGAGTTCGCGGATGTTGCCCGGCCAGGGCTGCGTCTGAAGACGCGCGGCGCCGTCGGGGGAGATGGTGACGCCTTTGAGGCGGTGGCGGGCGGCGATGCGTTTTAGGAGATGTTCTGCGAGCGCGCGGATGTCGGGCCCGCGTTCGCGGAGCGGCGACAAGGTGAGGTGCAACAGATTGAGTCGATGGAAAAGGTCTTCGCGAAACGCGCCGGCAGCGACGGCCTCGCGCAGCGGTTTGTTGCTGGCGGCGAGCACACGGACATCGACGACAAACTCCTTCTCAGATCCCAAGCGGCGTATCCGGCCTTCCTCGACAGCCACGAGGACCTTGGCTTGGGCGGCGGGTGACAACGAGGCGATCTCGTCGAGAAAGAGCGTGCCGCCGTCGGCCGCTTCGAAGAGGCCGATGCGGGCCTGGCGCGCGTCGGTGAAGGCGCCGCGTTCGTGTCCGAACAGCTCGGACTCGGCCAACTGCTCGGGGAGCGCGGCACAGTTGATGGCGATGAACGGCTGGTCGGCGCGCGGGCCGTTGCGATGGAGCCAGCGGGCGAGCGCGCTTTTACCGGTGCCGGTTTCGCCTTCGATCAACACCGGCGGGAGATGGGTCACCATGCGGCGCTCGGCGGCTAGGATCGTGTCGAGCTGTTCGCGGATGGTGGAGAGGCTGTGACCGAAGAAAAGTTCGTCGGTGTCGGTGGCGGCGGCGAGTTGGTGTTGTTCGCGGCGGGAGATGTTGCGGTCGCGACGACAGCGCAGGAAGGCGAGGGTGAGTTCGTCGGACTCGAACGGCTTGGCGAGGTAGTCGCCGGCGCCGAGGCGCATGGCTTCGACGGCTTTTTTGATGCCGCCAAATGCGGTCATGACGACCACGCCGGTGTTTTCGGAGAACAGGCGTTCGCGCAACAGCACGAGGGCTTCGCCATCGGGCAGGTGGAGATCGATGACCGCGAAATCGAAGCGGACTTCGCGGAGGAGCCGGCGGGCCTCCTCGATCTTGGCTGCTTCGCTCACTTGGGCGCCGAGCGCAGTGAGGTGAAGCGAAAGCCGTTTACGCAGCGAAAGGTCGTCCTCCAACAGGAGGATTTCGCAACCGGCGGGGAGTTTGGTCTCCGAGGACATAGCGACGTCGGACAAGCACCGCGCGCGGGAGGTCCCTCAATCAGCGGGGCTGTTTTTTCGAGGGAGTGAAGGTGGCGCGTTTGCCGGGAGAAGGACGGGCGTGGGGTTTCCCGGTGGTCTCCGGCGCGAGGCGGAAGTCGATGAGGCGTTTGAAGCGGTCGACTTTGTCCACGACGACGTCGATATGCGCGCTGAGCGTGAGCGTGCGTTTCGTGCGGCGGCCGACGAGCGCGGTGCCGGCGGCGTTGAGCTGGTATTGATCGTCGGTGAGCGAACCCGCCGGGATGTATCCGAACGTCATGGACTCGGTAAGCTCGACAAAGAGGCCGTTGCCGCGAACGTCGGTGATGACGGCGTCGAAGCGCGTCTTTTCTTCCTTGGCGAGTTCGCGTTCGAAGAACTCGAGGAGCTTGATCTTCACGCTCTCGCGCTCCGCTTCGGCGCTGTTGATCTCGGTAATGCTGAGGTGTTCGCCGATGGATTCCATCTGGCCGAGGGTGAGGGCGGGTTTTGTCCCGGCGGGTGCGGGCTGGCCGGCGTGTTTGACGAGGTAGTGGTCGAACACGCGGTGCACGACCAGGTCGCTGTAACGACGGATGGGCGAGGTGAAGTGGGTGTAATCTTTCTTCGCGAGACCGTAGTGGCCGTCCGGTGACGCGCGGTAGGCGGCTTTTTTGAGGCTGCGGAGAAGCTGCGTGCGGAGCGTGTAGCCTTGCGGGTGTTTCTCCAAGGTCAGCAGGAGCTTCACGATCTCTTCGCGTTTGGTGAGGTCGCCGGTTTCGACGTTGAAAGTGCCAAGGAGCTGGCGGAGTTCGTCGAGTTTGTCGGCGTCGGGCTCGTCGTGGACGCGGTAGAGCGACGGGAGTTTGTGGTGGCGGGTGACGCGGGCGACGGCCTCGTTGGCGGCGAGCATGAACTCCTCGATGAGTTGGTGGCTTTCGTCGTGCTCGATTTTTTCGAGGCGGTCGGCGTAACCCTCGGCGTCGACGAAGACTTTCGTCTCAGGCATGTCGAGGTCGAGGGAGCCGTTGGCCATGCGGTCGGTGCGCAGGCGGCTGGCGATGCGCCAGAGCTGGCGAATCCACGTTTGCAGATTGTTCAGCTCAGTGTCGGAGAGTTCGTTGAGCGCGCGGCCGGTGGAGCCGGTCTGGTGTTTGGGCGGGAGCGGGAGCGAGCGGATCTTGGCGATGTCGTCGGTGAAGAGGAACGCGTAGGCCTGTTTGTAGGTGAGGCGTTTGAGCGAGCGGATGACGGTGTTGCCGTAGCCGGTTTCTTTGAGGCGGTTCTTTTTATCGAAGGTGAGGAAGACGGCTTTGCAGAGGCGGTCCTGCGCTTCGACGAGGGAGCAGAGGCCGTTGGACAATTTCTCCGGCAGCATGGGCACGACGGTGCCGACGAGATAGGTGGAGTTGCCGCGTTTTTGAGCTTCGCGGTCGAGGGCGGTGCCGGGTTTCACATAGGTGCTGACATCCGCGATATGGATGCCGATGCAGACATCGCCGTTTTCGAGTGCCTCAAGCGAGAGGGCGTCGTCGAAGTCTTTGGCGTCGTCGGGATCGATCGTGAACGTGGGCGTATCCCGATAGTCGAGACGGCCGGTGAGTTCCTTGGGCTGGACGGTGGGCGGAATGGTGGCGACCTCGCGTTCGACCTCGGCGGGGAAGGCGGTGTCGAGTTTGTACTTGCGATAGATGCCGGCGAGTTCGGCGCGGGGTTCGAAGGTTTTGCCGAGGCGCTCGGTGATAACGCCTTCGAGTTTGTGATGGCGCTGGTTCCACTCGCCGAGCTTGACGACGACTTTGTCGCCGGGGGCGGGGACCGGTTTCACGCCGCTCGACGCGGGATCGGGCACGTAGATGTCGTGGATGAGGCGCGGGTCGTCGGGGGTGACGTAGAAGGTGCCGCGGATTTTTTGGAGATGGCCGACGATCTCGTCGCGGGCGCGCGCGATGACGCGGACGATGCGGCCGGTTTGCTCGGTGCCGCGACCGTCGCGACGGCGCTGGAGGCCGGCGTTGACCTCGACTTCGACACGGTCGCCGTGGAGGGCGACGCCGGTGTCGTCGGAGGCGATCTGGATGCCGTCAACGCGTTCGCCGGCGCGCTCGGCGTCGGGGAGAAAAATCGCGGAGCCGCCGGCGCGAAATTGGATGCGACCGCGGAGGGAGTCGCCGGCGTCGTCGCCTTTGGCGAGGGCGAGACGGTCGCCGCGCACGCGTTGAAGCAGGCCTTTGCTGAGGAGGATGCGGACCTCGTGGGTGAGGATTTTGCGCTCCTTTTTCTGAAGGCCGAGGAGCTTGACGAGACCGGTTTCGTCGGTGGGGCGATAGTTGGGGTGTTGGAGCTGGGCGAGAATGGCTTCGCGAAGTTTCATCAAGAAGGAGTGTATTTGCAGACCAAGTGCGCCGTGGGATCGGGGACTTTGACCGGAGCCCGCAGGTGCTGATGCGCTGACTAGGACTCATTATCCGCGGTTTGTAAAATTCCGAACGGAAGGCGGCTAAAGATAACTCTGGGGCGAACAGTGTGTGGGAAAGACGCGTGCGGTGCTGCGGCCGGGCGGGAGCGAGCGGTGGACGGCGCCGGCCGTATCGATGATCACACAACGGCGTTTTTTTATTCGTTGCAGGGCGGCATTGGTTTTTTGACAACTTGCGCCGTAAGTCTGTAGCGACGATGCCGGATACGTGAAGCCACTGGCTTCGCCCCCCAATTCTCGCCCGATCGCCCGTACCCTTCTTAAAAATCCCGATGAAGATCGTTCATGTCGCCAGCGAACTGTTTCCGTATGTCAAAACCGGTGGACTGGCCGACGCCGTGGGATCGCTTTGCGCGACGCTGGCGGAACATGGGCATGAGGTGTCGGTTTTTATCCCTGGCTACCGGACGGTCGTGGATCATCGCGATGCGTCGCGGGCGGAGAAAGTGATGCCGCTCAAGATCGAGATGGGAGACGGCTTCATGAGCGGGGACGTGCGGATGTTTTCGCCGCGGACAAATCTCAAGATCTACCTGATCTGCCGGGAGGAGTTTTTCGATCGCAAGGGGCCGTACGGAAACGGCGAACGCGACTACGAGGACAACCACCACCGCTACATTTTTTTCTGCAAAGGCGTGGTGGAGACGTTGCGGCTGGCGAATCTGCGGGCGGACATCGTTCACGCGCACGACTGGCAGGCGGCGATGATGCCGCTGTTTTTGCGGTATGAAGAACGGCGCCACGGAGTGACGCTCACGCTCAAGACCGTGTTCACGATTCACAACATCGCGTTCCAAGGCGTGTTTCCGATGCGGTCGTTCTACCGCACGAATCTACCCGAGGAGCTGATGGGCATTGATGGGGTGGAATACTATGGGCAGATGAGTTTCATGAAGGGCGGTATCCTCTTCTCGGATCGCGTGACGACGGTGAGTCCGCGTTATGCGCGCGAGATCCAGACAGCAGAGTTTGGCTGCGGCTTGGACGGTGTGGTCGCCACGCGGGCGGATGACATCGTCGGGCTGATCAATGGCATCGACGTCTCGGTGTGGAATCCGGTGAGCGACGAGCACCTGACGGCGCGATATTCGGCGGGCAATCTGGCGGGCAAGGCGGTCTGTCGTGCGGAGTTGTTGAAGCAACTGAAGCTCGATCCGGCGGCGCCCAACGTGCCGGTGTTTGGGATCGTGGCGCGGCTGACCGAGCAAAAGGGCGTGCAGCTCGTGCTGGCGAATCGTGACTTTTTCCTGAAGCACGACTGCCGTCTGGTGATTTTGGGTACGGGCGACAAAAGGCTGGAGCAGGGCGTGCGCGAACTCGTCGCGGCCGCTCCGGGAAAGATTGGGCTCGCGTCGAAACTTGACGAAGCGCTCAGCCATCTGGTGGAGGCGGGCAGCGATTTCTTCGTGATGCCGTCGCTCTTCGAGCCGTGCGGGCTGAACCAGATGTATTCACAAGCTTATGGCACCGTGCCGCTGGTGAGCCACGTGGGCGGACTGGTGGACACGGTGACGGACATCATCGCAGATCCGGCGAATGGCACGGGCATTTCCTTCGCGCCGACGGCGGAAGGACTTGAGACGGGCTTGCGACGCGCGCTGGCGCTTTTTGCGGACAAGCCCGCCTACGCGGCGGTCCAGGCGCGGGGTATGGCGCGCGACTTCAGCTGGCAGAAGGCGGCGCTGGCGTACGAACAGCTTTACGAGAGCTCGCTGTAAACGTGAGCGTTGGCGGAGGCTCGGCGGCGCGACGTCAGCCGAGTCGTTTGCGGATTTCTTCGAAGAGCTGCCAGAGGCCGACGGCGGTGAGACTCGACGCGGAGAGCCAGAGAAAAAGGCTCCACGCCCGACCCGGCCGGAGCGCGGGATCGAGACGGCGGTAGCGGAGATAGAGCGCGGCGCCGCCGAGGAACGGCAGCAGGATCGCCTGGCCGATGCCGCTGATCAGAATCAACGTCACCGGCTTCGGCCAGAGCAGGCAGAGGATCGTGGCGTAGATCGGGAGCGCTAGAGAACACAGGCGGACGCGGCGATCCCACGTCGCGGAATCGGGGCTGCGTGTGGCGAGTCCGAACAGGCCGAGGGCGTCGGCCAGCAGACGGGCGTTCGATGCGGTGCCGGCGAAGGCGGTGGAGAACAGCGTCGCGAACGCGCCGGCGAGGAAAATGGTGAGGCCGAGCGGGCCGAACGTTTCCTGATACATGTGGGCGAGCGTGGAGATCATGTCCTGGTTGGCGACGCGCAGGCCTTTCGCGTGAAGGATGGCCGCGCCGAGGAGGTAGAAACCCATCGTGGTGGAGGTGTACACGAGCATGGAGCTCCACGCATCGACGCGCATGACACGCAGCCAGCCTTGGGCGCGGCGGAGCCAGCCGGCGTTGTCGCCTTCGCGCGGTCCGACGCGGCGGGCGTATCCTTTTTCCAGGCACCAATACGGATAGTAGAGAAGCTCGGCGGCGCCGACACCGATGATGCCGAAGGCCGCAAAGGCGGTGGCGAAGTTATCGGGCAGGTTGAAGCTGAAACCCTCGACGAGCTGCGCGCCGGTGACGCGGTAGGGCGTCCACTGGAGGGCGATCACCGCATAAGCGGTCGCAACGATGAACACGGCAACGAGAGCGGTCGAAAACGTTTCCACGAGGCGGTAGCGTCCGCTGCCCAGCAGGACGGAGCAGAGCGCGCCGAGGGCGACGACAAGGATACGCGAATCGAGGTCGAGGCCAGCCATGCGGATGACCTCGGCGGTGGCGGCGAGGATGCCGCCGATCACCGAGATCATGGCGATGAAAACGGGAAGCCAGATCCAGAGCATCCACGACACGCGCAGGCGCGGGCCGGGAAGGCTGTCGAGCGCGCGGAGGGTGGTCTGGCCGGTCGCGACGGAATAGCGGCCGAGTTCAACCTGCACGAAGACCTTCACGATGCAGCCGAGCAGAATGAGCCAGAGCAGCGAGAAACCGTGTTCGGCGGCGACGCGAGGGGTGAGGACGAGTTCGCCGGTGCCGACGATTCCGGCGGTGAGGATCAAGCCGGGACCGACGTAGCGGAGGGCGTCGACGATGCGTTTCGGAGCCTCGGAGCCGGCGGGGGTATCAGCCATGCGGCGGACGGTAGGCGGCGCGATCGAGCGGCGTCAAGAAACCGGTCCGGCGCGGCGGCTCGTGGTTTATGCGGACGGTTGGCTCACGCTTTGCGGAAGACGAAGCAGCTCTGGTCGCCGCGGCGGATGAGGTTGAGCCAGCTCGCGAAAAGGGTTTGCGAGGCGAGCGCGGGGAACCAGCGAAGCATGTCGCGCCCACTGCGGACGTAGGCGTTGTCGCCGACCATGAAGCTGCGGTTGGTTTTCGAATACACGCGGCTGGCCCAAAGTTGGAAGGCGGTGGAGTCGTCGTAAAGCCGTTCCGTCTTCAGGCCGTGACGCGCGGCGAGCGCGACCATCGCCTTGCGGGTGAGCAGACAGAGGTGACGAGGCGCGTCGAGCTGCACCCAGTTGCGACCGTAGTGGGAGAAGGCCCAGCTGTCGGCCACGGGAATGCGGATGAAAAGCCGGCCGCCGGGACGGAGATTTTTGACGGCCTGTGCGAGCTCTTCACCGGGATCGGGGACGTGCTCGAGCACGTGATGATACATGATCAAGTCCCAGTCGGGGCCGGCGTCGGCGACGGAGCAGCGTTTTAGCGGAAACGGTTTTTCGCGTGCCTGGCCGTCGGGGAGAAACGGGTCGATGCCGCAGAGATTTTGGTAGCCGGCGTCCCAGAGCGTTTCGAGTTTCCGGCCGGAGCCGCTGCCGACATCGAGGATGCGGCTGGTCGGATCGGGGCAGAGTTTGCGGATCAGCGCTGTATTTAGGGCGCGGATGCCGGCCATGGCGAGGTGCCGGTTGCAGATCTTATCGCGGAAGCTGACGGGGCCTTGGGCTTTCGATCCGTTGAAGGAGTAATAGTTGGCCGCGGGATAGAAGCGGGCGAGGTCGGCCGGGGCGTCCGCGAGACTGAGGGAACCGCAAGCGGCGCAGCGGCCGTAGGTGAATTCATCGCCTAGCCCGAGCATGCGTTCGGTCGCGGTAAACGTGTCGGTGCAGGTGGCGTGGCAAGCCCGGCAGGTGGGCGCGGACGTGGATTTCACAGGCGGTGTGCGCTCGATGCTGACGGAGAGTGGAGGCGGTGGCGCCGTCAGGCCCGTTTGAGGGCGGGGACGGCGCATGGCGTGGATGCGAAGTATTTCTTCTTAAGCAATAACCAGGCCGTGACAAAGAAGGCGGTGAGGGGAATCGCGAGGACCATGCCGAGGACGCCGTCGAGCGCGGTGCCCCAGAAGAAAATCGCGAAGATGATGATCACCGGATGAAGCCCGGTGCGGTCGCCCATGATCTTAGGCGTGAGGAACCAGCCCTCGATGAATTGAACGATGCTATAAACGACCAGCACGAGCAGGACGAGTTTGGGGCCGCCCTCGGGTTGAAGAAACGCGAGCGGGATGGTGAGGACGAGTCCGACGATGGTGCCGAGATACGGCACGATGTTCAACACGCCGAGGACGAGGCCGAGCATGAGTCCGTACTGCAGGCCCACGATCGAGAAGCCGATCGAGAGCAGGACGCCCATGATCAGTCCGATGACGAGTTGTCCGCGGAAAAACGAGACGATGATGCCGATGAATTCGCGGACGAGAAACACGATGTCGGTCCGGGCGTTTTCGGGGAGGAACGTGAGATTTTCGGGGAGTTTGTGCGTGGGTTCGCCCTTCGAGAGGAGAAAGAAGAAGAGGTAGATGGGAATCACGACGCCGTGGGTGATGAAGCTGAGGATGGCGAAGAAACCGCCCCCCACCGCTTTGAGCGAAGGCAGCATTGCGCTGGAGGCCTTGCCCGCCTGTTCGCGGAGGCTCTCGACCATTCCAGCGATCATCGGTTGCTCCATGAGGCGCACGACGGTGTCGTTCCAGGTTGGGTAATTGGTTTTCACGTACACGACCATTCGTTCCCAGGTGGCGGGGAAGTTCGTGAAGAAATCGAGGACCTGGCCGGCGAGTTTTGGGAGGAAGGCGAGACTCAGGGCGGCGAGGACGAGGACGAAGATGCTGTAGAGCACGATCACGGCGGCGAGACGGCGGCCGCGGAAGCGGTGTTCCAGACGGTCGACCACGGGGCGCAGGATCAGCGCCATGATGGCTGCGACCGCGAGAGGCCAGAGTACGCCGGAGAAAAAGCCGATGAGCCGGCCGATGACGATCGCGATGAAGACGATGAGGGCGATGGACGCGACGAGGCAGAAAAAGCTGATGGCGAATCCGAGCAGGCGGCGTTGTCCATGACTAAGAAGCGGGTCGGCGTCGGGTGTTTCGGCGGTCGGCATGTGGTGTGGGCTGGAGGATGAAGCGTGTGGCGAAACGGTTGGACCGCGAATCCGCCCGGCGGTTACAGCGGAAGAATCGGGCGGCGGCGGGTGTGATGCAGGAAAAACCAGCGGGCCATGGCGGGCATGATGACGATGGAGGCGAGCATGTTGACTAGGAACATGAAGGTGAGCAGCAGGCCCATGTCGGCTTGGAATTTCAGGTCGGAGAAAACCCACATGCCCACGCCGATGGCGAGCGCGAGGCCGGTGAAGACGATGGAACTGCCGGTCTGGATGAAGCTGACGAGCATGGCGTCTTCGAAATATTCGCCTTGGCGGAGGGTGGCCTGAAGGCGGGCGAACAGGTAGATTCCGTAATCGACGCCGATGCCGACACCGAGCGCGACGACGGGGAGGGTGGACGTTTTGAGGCCGATCTCGAGCCAGGCCATGACCACGTAGGCGAGCCAGGAGACGAGTGCGAGCGGGGTGACGATGCAGATCGCGGCGGCGACCGAGCGGAAGGTGATCAGGCAAAGGACGATGACCGCGCCGAAAACCCAGAGGAGAATGGGGAACTGCGCGGCGGCGACGACCTCGTTGGTGGCGGCCATGACGCCGGCGTTGCCGCTCGCGAGCTGGAAGCGCGCTTTCGGAGACGGATGGGCTTCGCGAAAAACTTTTACGGCGTCGGTGACCGCATCGAGGGTTTCGGCCTTGTGATCGGCGAGGAAGATGTAGACCGGCATCAGGCTGCCATCTGCGTTGAGCAGGCCGGTGGAGGTTTCGATGGGCGCGATGGCTTGGGCGAGGGCCTGAGGATTGCGGGGGAGGACGCGCCATTTGAGCGAGCCC
>CAMLSH010000027.1 GCA_946482625.1 uncultured Opitutaceae bacterium | reverse complement strand
CTCACGCTTCTGTTCCTTCCCGCGCTCTATGCCATCTGGTTCAAAGTGAAGAAACCAGCACCCGCCAGGCGTTCCGAAGCCGGACCGGCTTCGGCGACATGAGAAGATCACGAATGAGCACCGCGCGAACGCTCGTGCGGTGCTCTCCTTCGATCGAGTCAGAAGCCCCGATTCAGTGACTCGCTCACGTCCGTCGGCGACGCCAGAGTACGAGGCTCGCGAGCGCGATGCCGGTGAGGAGTCCGTAGGTGCCTGGCTCGGGCACGGCGGCGGGTGGTGTGCTATTGCTGCTGGTGACTTCGAGGTTGGTCAGCGCCACGCTGAACACGCCACCTCCGAAGGGATCGTTGCCGCTCAGGCGGAATCCGGCTACATCGCTTGCATCGAAGCCGGCGAATGCGGTGAAAGCGAGATTCGCGGTTGTGAAGTCTGCGATTGAAAAATCGCTGAGCGCAAACGTGGCGGCCGCCGTATTGAAGCTCGTGTCGAACAGTGTGACGGTCAGCCCGTCGGCCGTGTTGTCGTCGAGCAGACGTAACGAAAGCGAGAGCACATCGTCCGCGCCTAGGTTGAGGGAGGAGGCGAACGTGAGCTCGGCGTAGGCCGTGTCCACGTTGGTCGTGCTGGCGAAGCCATAGAAGCCCGCGCCTTGCGAGAAGCTGCCAGTTGGCGCGAGGTCCCCGGCGAAGGGATCGCCGGTCGAGGACCAGTCGCCGTAAAACAGCGTGCTGGCCGATTCGAAGCTGGAAAAGTTTTCCAGCAGTTGAGCGTGAAGGGCGCTTGCACCGCCGAGGAGCAGAGTGCCGAGCGCGAGGGAGAGGAGATATCGTTTCATGGTGATTGAGAGACGGGTGAGTTGGGAACGATCAATAAGGCTTGATGCGGACGAGGTCGGTCGTGCCGCTGGCATTTCCGGGGCGCGAGACGAGCAGGACGGTGCCGGCGGGCAGACTGAGGTTGTCGCTGTTAACACCCGAGATCGTCTGCCAGCCGGTGCCGTTGAAGACGTAGGGGACCCAAGTCGTGCCGTTGTGGATACCCACGGAATCCGCGCTTCGGGTCGTCGTGCCCGAGCGCCAGCCGGCGAGGAGATCTTGGAGGCCGAATGCGCCGAGCGTCGTGTCCATCGGGTAACCCAGGCCGGTCGCCGTGGTGCTGGCGTTGGCCACGGGTGTGCGGAAGGTGGCGCCGAGAACGCGGCCTGTGAAGTTGAGCGTGAGGGCCCCGCCCCGACGCGTGAGCATCAGGCCGGAGCCGGGACGAACGACGACGTTGTCACTGTTGGTCGGGGCTCCGCTCGTGCGGCGCCAGAAGCCGAGAGATGTGTTGTAGTAGAACGCGACCCAGCTGGTGCCGCTGCGTACTTGGACGACGTCGGCACTCGCCGGAGAGGTCCCGCCGAGTAGCGCACCGGGCGGGAAGAGCGTGCCGAGCGTGTCGAGCGGCACGAGTTCGAAGGTGTCGCCCGCGACGACGCCGAGCGTAGTCAGAGTGGCATTGCCCAGCGTGAGTGTTGTCTCGTCGTTCGCGACGATGTCGAAGAGTTTTCCCGCCGCGGAGCCACTGGTGAGACGCACGGCCCACGGTGAGGACGCGTTGGCGAGGTTGCCTGTCCATCCGCCGGCGGTGTGGGTGATCGTGGTCGCGGTGAACGACTCGATCCTACCCGCGCGGATGCCGGTGGGATTCGCGGTGTCGTCGAGCGGCACACTGAACGCGGTCGTGGCGCCAGCGCCCACGTCCGTGTTCAGATAGCCGACGGGCACCGTGGGCAAATCGTCGTTGGAAACGAGGCGCATAAACAGCCGCGGACCGGTCATCGGCAGCGAAGCGATCAGCGTTTCGGTCGTCGGTGTGGTGGATTCGATGGCGGTTGCCACGGATGTCCATGTGAGCAAATCGGTCGATTGTTGCACGGTGAGTGTCACGCCGATCGCCGTCGTGTCCTGCGTGAAGCGGAAGACGAACAGACCGGCCTCGATCGTCCCTGTTGGCAGACCGGCGGAGTCGGGGACGAGAGGATTGAAGCCCAGTTTAAACTCCAACTGGTTCGCCACGCCGTCGCCGTCGGGATCGGCCGTGGCTGCATTGTTAGCCGCAGTAAGACCTCTGGCGGAGGCCCATTCAGCGAAGGTGACGGTCTCCACGGGCGTTCCGTAGATATCCATCACCGCGGTGCTCTGCGCCGTGGTGAGATGGATGTCGTCGATATAGAACGTCGGTCCCTCAGTGCCTGACCAATGCTGGAAAGCGAAGCCCGTGATATCAGGACGGCCTTCCATGAGAAAACTGCTGAGCGGGATTTCTACTTTCTGCCAGGTATTCGCCACGGGAGTAGGCGCCTGAATTGAAACGCCACCGCCATCTTCCCCCCAGAGACCCGCGCGGATGGGGATGACGCCAACGCTTTGCCCGCCGGTGGTGCCACCGTGTATCCAGAAAGTCAGTGTGCGGTAGGCGGACGTATCGATCGCCGGGCCGCCGTTCTGCAGTCCGACGCCGCCATACGCGCCCGGCGTTATCGAGATCGATTGCGATCCGGAGTGGACCTCGCTCGTGCTGGCCAGGTTGTGCGGCGTCCAACTGGACCAATCATGCCACCCGGACGCGAGATTGTCGTCGTAGATCACGTATTCGGTGCCGCTCTCGGAGCTCCGCTCTTTGATCTCGAGCCGGTACTTTAAGATCAGGCCGCTCCAGAAATGGAAATCGAGATTCACGAGGCCTGGAGGCGCATCGCGGAGAAAGTTGTCGTCGAGGACGATGGTGTTGTTCGCGTAGTTTGGCCTGAACGCTTCGCCGAACGGCTGGAACGAGGTCCAGTTGGTCGGGCCGGCGTTGGCGCCATTGGCGTACTTGGATTCCATCGTGGCGAGAAGGTCGCCGTTGAACGCGACGGGAATGTGGATCGCGACGCCGGTGGTGGTCGTCAGCGGACCGGGCAGGGGCTTATCGAAATACCGCACGAAAATTTTCCATGCAGGACCGGCGTTCGCATGGAGCGTCAGTGTGGCTTTCTCGCCGAAGGCGCCCGTGGCGTACTTCGCGAGGACGTGCGCTTTGAGCGTGAGCGTATCTCCGGAAAGCGTGTAATCGGTAAGTGGCGTCAGGGGCGTTCCGTTATCCTGGATGGAGACGAGCGTGTTCCCGTTGAGCTGAAGATTGACGATCCTGTCTTCGACCGGTGCGCCGGCTTTCACGAAAAGCATATCGCTCTCGGCGGTGATCGCGCGACCGACCACGGCCTGCATCAGGATGTTTCCGAGGTCGGGGTTTGCCCAATCCTGAATGCCGCGCCCGTAAATGCCGCCGGTGTCCCAGAGCATCATCGTCATACCCTTGGAGCGGCCATAGGCCTGCACATATTCATGGTACTTCAGCTGCTCGCCGCGTTGTATCCAGCTTCCCGATAGCACGCTGAATTCGCCGACGATGACGGGGATGCCGTCGGCGACGAAGGTGTTGTGCACCGCGTCGAAAGGCGTGTGAACCCAGTAAAGCGAGGTCTCGTCGAAGGTCGTGTACCCGCCGAGATTCACACTGAAGGGATACCAACCATAGTAATGCACCGTCGCGATCAGGTTTGGGTCGTTCAGGCTCAAGATGGTATTCTTGAGGGAATCGATCATCGGCTGGTCGGCCCGCGTGTAGACCGAGGGAAGCACGAGGGGCCGGGTGGTGTTCCCGCCGCCGGTGCCACGCACGAGGGTGTGGAAAGCGGTATTCACCTCGTGAAGCAGGATTGCCTGCGCGGCGTCGTCCAAACCCTCGAAGCCGGGCTCGTTGATGCTTTCGAAGAGGAGTTTGTTCGAGTGGTCCTTGAAGCGGGTGGCGATCTGCATCCAGACCTTGCGATAGCGGTCGAGCACGGCGTCGTGATCGGCGGGCATATCGTCCAGCCAGGTCCACGAGTCGTGATGCAGGTTGATCATCACATAGAGACCGGCATCGAGGGACCAGTCCACGACCTGTTGCACATGATCCATCCACGCCGGATCGATGGCGTAGTCGGGCGCGGATCCCATGTAGTTGCTCCAGGTGATCGGGATTCGGAGGCTTTTGTAACCTTTATCAACGATACCCTGAATCATCGCCTGGGTGGTTTCTGGTGCGCCCCACGAATGCCGGTTGGGGATCGCGTCGAGCGTGTTGCCCCAGTTGGTGCCGGGCTGCATGGCCTCGACGTAGGTTTGCATGGGCGTCTGAGCGGACGCGGAGGCTGCGAGCGAAAACAACGTGGATAGCAGGGCGCCGGCGAAGAGAATCGCCCGACAAACTTTCGGGGTATTCACCAGAGCGATGCGTGGAGGATGACGTTCGATCGCGGAGCCGGGTAAGCAGGCGAACAGCGCGCGACGGAGCCGCGTGAGTGAAGTGTGCAGGTACGACATAGTAGAGCCGCCACGAGAGGCGTGGCGTTATTTTGGGGTGTGTTTTCCTCTGTCGGTGGGACAGAGCTACCGAAGTCTATCAGCCTTCCGCGGAGGTGGCATGTCACCAAAACATGGTAACGGCACGCGGGCACCGCGGCGGTCGTTGTCACCGTGGTGCTACTGATGTCGGCCTGGCCGCTTCAGGCGGCGTGCTTAGTCCGTGTCGCGTGTGAAGACGAACGACCGCAGGTCTGCCACGGTTGTATCCGGGAATCCTGACGTGAACCGCAGGTACACGGCATGGCGTCCGCTGATGTTCGGTACGGGAATCGTGATTTCGCGCCACCACCCCTCGGGGGCAGGGTTCTTCTCTACCGGGACCGCGCCAATGCGCTCGCCCTTGTTTTCAGGGTCGCCGAGCCAGATCTCGATATTTCCAGACGCCGCGCCATCGCGAAGCTGGATGGTGACGGTCGTCTTCTGCCCGGGAAAGGGCTGACCGAATTCGAAGTATTTATAGCCGACGATGCTGCCGTCTTTGTTGCCCATCACGGGCTGCGTGCGCTTGTCGAGCTCGGTGGCGTAGCTTCCGCCGCGAAACACGCAGGCGATGTCGGCTGGCGTGAGTTTGTAGGGATTCAGGTTCTCTTCGAAACCGAGAGAGGTCTGCTCGACGGTCGGGATGGTTCCGTCTGCCTCGATCGTGACTGGCTCGACGCAGGCGCGGCGCGAGAAAACCGTGTTGTTGGTCTGGCGGTGATAGAAGACATACCACCGGCCGCCGATCTGGGCCAGGCCGCCGTGGATGTTGCCGCCTTGGGCGCCGTTGCGCTGACTGACGATCGCGCCGCGATACGTGAACGGGCCGGTCGGCTTGTCGCTCGTGGCGTAGGCGAGATCCAGCCCGCGCGCGTAGACGAGATAGTAAATGCCATTAATTTTTCTCGGCGAGGGACCCTCTTGATACTCGAACGGCGCTTCAACGGGTATGATGTCCGCTTGCAGCGTGTCGGGCAGCACGTCTGTCATGGTTTTCGGATTGAGCTGCGCCATGTAAGAGCGACCGCCGCCCCAGTAGAGATAGACTTTGCCGTCGTCATCCACGAGCACGCCCGGGTCGAAGTACTGTCCCCAGCCGCCGAATTCGGCTGACGCGCCGGCGGGAGCGTTGATCTGGGAAACGACCTTAAACGGGCCGACCGGCGAATCGCTCACCGCCACCGAACACGGCGCACCGACTACTTGGGCGAAGAGGTAGTATTTGCCATTCAACGCGACGACCTCCGGCGCGTAGAATTCGTAGTCGGAGTAGGGGATGTCGTCTTTCCTTCCCGGAACGTCGCGGGTGCTCAGCAGAACTCCGTGGTCGGTCCACTCGTTGAGGTTGGTGAGCGGCGCCGACCAGGCTTTCAGGATGTAATCGCAAAAACGTTCGGAGCCGGCTTTGTCGTGCGACCCGTAGAGATAAACACGGTCGCCGTAAACGCGCGGTTCGCCGTCGGGGATATGCTCATAGCCCGGGAGAAACGGATTGGCGGCTTGAAGCGCGGCAGACGTTCCGGCGATTCCGAGGATGAAGGCGAAGGTTTTCGCGACAGATGCGATGAGGTGTATTCGTTTTGTGAACATGAGTGTTGAGAATAGGGAAGGATTCGTCGGGTGAGACGGCGGGAAGAGCTGCAAGGCGCCGTCGCGAGCGGCGGATTATCTGGCGGGCAGGACGGTGATTTCGGCCGCGCCGATCCAGCCGTCGTCGTCCACCGCGTGCAGCGCGGTGAATCGGAAGTAGCGGGCTTCGACGGGCGCGAAGCGGACCTCCTGGAGCATCGGATTGTTGCGGATGTTGCCGAACGTTCCGGACTCGACCTGGGTGTCCCACTGCCGACCGTCGAGGCTCGTTTCGAATTTATAGCGATCGACCACGCCCTTGAACACCCAGTCCTGACGCGGCAGATACGCGAATCCGCCTACCCGGCGCGCGCCGCCCATGTCGATGGTGAGAGTGGGCTGCGCCGATTGGCCTGCCATCGCGCGCGTCTGCCAAAGGGTGCGAGCATCGGCGTCGATGGCGTTAGTGGCGGGAAAGTCGGGGACGTTGGCGCCGGGGTTTTCTGGCGTGACGACCTTCCAACCGGTCGGCGCTAGGCCGACGACGGACTTGCTCGCCGTCAATCCGAGTTGTCCTTCCGAAGTCAGGACCGCGGCATGTACGGTGCCGCCCTGCGGGAGGGAAATCGGCGCGCGGTAGGTGGACGATCTCGCCGTGGGCTCTGAGCCGTCGAGCGTGTAGACGATCGGGAGACCGTGGGGATGAGTGAGGGTCATCGTGCCTTCCCGGTTGCGGTCGGAAATCGTGGGCTCTTTGGGGAGCGACTGTTTGAAGAGGCCGATTTCCGCGAGGGTCGGTTCAAGACGCGAACCGGTGATGCGGATGCGTAGTTGGTCCGTCGTGACGGGGACCGAGAGACGCACGAGCCGCTTGTGACCGATGGTGGTTTGCTCTTCGACGGCGATGGGCGCGGTCCATGCAGAGCCGTCCCATGTCTCGATAACAAAGAACTCGATGCGCTGGCTGCGTTGGGCGACCGCCTCCTGAAGCGAAACGACGTCGAAGGTCGCGCGGGCCGGCAGCGTCAGCGTGACGATGGCGGCCGTGTGGCCGGGGGCGGCTTCCCACCACGTGTCGAGATTGCGGTCGAGGGCGAGGCTGGGGCTGTTGGCTGAGTGGGAGCTGTCCGCAGTGAGTTTCGCTCCAGCGGCGAGATCGCGCGCAAAGGTGCCGGCGAGCACGTGAGACATTTTTCGCAACGACGAGAGCTGATCATCAGGGATGAGACCGCGCGTGTCGGGCGAGAGGTTGAGCAGCATGACGCCGTTGCGGCCAACCGACCGGTAGAAATAGTCCACCAGTTCGGCCGGGCTCTTCGCGCGTTTTTCAGCGGACCAGAACCAGCCGTTGAGGATGGGCGTGTTCACCTCGGCGGGATACCACCACAGATGGGAACCGGCTTTGAGCTTCGCGCGGCTCCCCAGATCGTTGTCCTGCCGGTCCGGCCAGGTGTGTCGGTCGGGCGGTTCGGGCAAGGGCAGCACGCTCCACTCGGTGGTGCGACCGTACCCGCCCTCGTTACCGACCCAGCGAACATCCGGACCCTTTACGGAAATCACGGCGCCGGGTTGGAGTTTACGAATCAGATCGTACCAGGCGGCGTAGTCGTAGGTTTGATGAACGCTCGGGTCGGGATTCGCGCCGTCAAACCACGCGACGGAGATCGGGCCGTATTCCGTCAGCGTCTCGTAAAGCTGGTTGAGGAAGTAGCGGTTGTAGTCGTCGACCTCATACGTGTGGCTGTCGAAGCCGGGTGTCGGCGTGCGGCCCTGAGCGGGGTCTTTTTGAAAGCTCGCGGGATCCGTAGGTATGGTCGATCGGACTTTGGGGCTGCCGTTGCCGTAGTAGCCCGCGGGATTTTTTGGGTTTGTCCGCAGCTGGTAGAGGTCAGCGGGCGAAAGATAGAGGCCGAGCTTGATGCCGTGGGCGCGGGCGGCCTCGGCTACTTCGCGAACCAGGTCTCCCTTGCCGCCGCGCCAGGGACTTGAGGCGATCGAATGCTGTGTGTAGCGAGTCGGCCAGAAACAGAGCCCATCGTGGTGCTTCGCGACCAGAATGAGCAGCTTGCAGCCGGCGTTTTTCATAGCACTGACCCACTGATTTGCATCCAGCTCCGTGGGATTAAAAATCGCGGGCGACTCACGTCCGTCGCCCCACTCGACGCCGCGAAAGGTATTCGGGCCGAAGTGAAGGAAGAACGTCCGTTCGAGACGCATCCATTCGATCTGATTGGAGCGGGGAAGAACCTTGGCCGCTTTCTCGACGATCGTCGCAGGAGAGTCTTCCGGTGAGATAACGTGTACCGTGGCGTAGTCGATCGGGACGGTCGCCGATTCCGCGAGGGCGTTTGGCGAAATGCCGCCGAGAGCGAAGGCGAATAAGACGCAGACGATGCCGGTACGTGGGGGGCGTCTCGTGAGGTCGGTAGGTCTAAACATTTTCATCGAATAGGGGTTATTGGAAAAGGGAGCGCCACGTGATCGGTGGTCTCGCCGACGGATGATCGCCGAGAGGGCGAAGTCTTTAGTCGGAGCACCTGCTTGTGGACGGATATCCGTCCTCTCAGTCAGGCGATCCGACGTCGGCGCAGGGCACCGGTTTGCTTAGGTGGAGCAGCGGATGTGGCTCTTGTCAGCTCCAAGTGCCGGGACGCGCGTACCATGTTTCTGGGACATGCGGGCCCCATGGACTTCTGATAATCTCCATCCGCTTCGCCACCCCGGAGACCACGTCAGCACCCCTTTACCCAGTTCAGGCCCGATAACGAAACGACCAGTTCCTGGCGTTTAAACCCATACCCACCCACTGCTTCCTTTGCGCCCGCAGCGACGGCGTTTGCGACCGAAAGGGAGGATTTTTCTAAAGATGATTTAACGATATACTCTTGCAACGAACGACGTTCTTGAGGGCGGAAGGCAGAAGCCGTTCCACGTCCTGATCGGCCCGACGGCATTCGGCTAACCGCATCCTCCGCATCCCGCTCAGCCGATTCCGCAACGACTCGCGGAGAAGGTGCCTCACCGTCCGTTGCTCTACTGGTTAATTTTCCCCGCTCAAACCACCGACTCCCTTATTTGGAAATGTCTATTAAACCGGTACTCCCGTTCCTCGTCCTTCTGGCGATCTCGTCTGCAACGACCCTGGCAGCTGATGCGCCGAAATCGTTGCCGACCGCAGCCGCGGATGTCCGGACTATTTCCGCGGATTTAAACGCCGCGGCTGGCCCGATGAACCGGATGTATAATTTTTGCGTTGGCGCCGGCCGGGCTAACGAAGGTCTTCGTGCGGACTGGCAGCGGCAACTCCGGCGGGCGCGTGAGGAGTGCGGATTTCGCTACATCCGTTTTCACGGTTTGTTCTGCGACGACATGGGCGTCTACCACGAAGACAGGGAAGGCCGGCCCATCTACAACTGGCAGTACATAGACGAACTGTTCGACTTCATCCAAAGCATCGGGATGAAACCGTTCGTCGAGATCGGCTTCATGCCGGGAGCCTTGGCCAGCGGATCGCAGACGATTTTCTGGTACCGCGGCAATGTCACGCCGCCGAAAGATTACGCGAAATGGGAGGCATTTGTCGCCGCCTTCGTCCGTCACGTCACCGAGCGATACGGAGCCGAAGAAGTACGTTCGTGGTATTTCGAGGTGTGGAATGAGCCGAATCTCGACGGCTTCTGGATGGGTAATCCTGAGAAAAAAAGTCATGAGGAATGGGCGCCGGGCGCACGCGCTGAATACTTCAAACTCTACACGCATAGCGCCTGTGCCGTGAAGTCGGTCGATCCGACGTACCGCGTGGGCGGGCCCGCCACCGCGGGTGAAGCGTGGATCGACGAGACGCTTGCATTCTGCGCGGAGCAGAAGGTGCCGCTCGATTTCGTCACGACGCACAGTTATGCTACGATGGCCGGTTACCTCGACGAGTATGGGAGCGCGGGCACCGTTTTTTCGCCCGATCCGGATTCAATCACTGCCGGCGTGCGCAATGTTCGCGCGAAGATCGACCGGTCGCCGTTTTCAAAAGCCGAGCTGCACTATACCGAGTGGAGTTCTTCCTATACGCCCTCGGACCCGATTCATGACAGTTACCACAGCGCTGCCTTCATTCTCGACAAGATGCGCAACATCGACCGCTCGGCGGCGTCGATGTCGTATTGGACCTTCACCGATATCTTCGAGGAGGCGGGGCCGCGTGCCACGCCGTTTCACGGCGGATTCGGTCTGTTCAACTATCAGGATCTTCCGAAGCCGTCGTTCTACGCATATCAATTTCTAAACCGGCTCGGTGACATCGAACTCACCACGAGCGATCGTGCGTCGTACGTCTGCCGTGACGAGCGAAGTGGCGTGCAGGCGCTGTTTTGGGATTTCACGATCACGCATCCCGGTCCGTCTGTCATCAATCAGGAGTTCTATAAAGCCGATCAACCCGCGAAGCAGACACGCCGGGCCGAATTGAAGCTGACGGGACTTGCGAACGGCTCGTATCGGCTGATCGCCACCAAGGTCGGCTATCGGTCCAACGACGTGCAGACGGCCTGGCGCGATCTCGGATCGCCCGGGCAACTGACGCGTTCCCACGTGCGGTTGTTGCAGAAGGCGTCTTCCGGCGCCCCATCGTTCGACGAGACGATCAAGGTGAACAAGGATGGGACCTTTTCCCGTTCTTTCGAGATGCGTGAGAACGATGTGTGGCTCGTCGAGCTGCGGCCACTTTGAGCCATCGGAGAATCTTACCCGTGATGTTACAACGAAGAGGATACGGCGCTCGCAGAAACGAGCAATGGGCGTTCTCTCCAGCGCCAAATATCATGCGCGCAAGGCGGGCGTGGCGCAGAGAATTCCTGATCCGCTGCTCCTTTGGAGGCAGCTACGTGCCGGTTCGCCCGAGCCTCACCCACTTTCCGACCCGCTGCCAAGGACTCCACGTTGTTTCCCCATACAGCTTGCGACGGACCTAACAGAACCAAAGCCCCAAACATGAGTAAACTATACACACGCAGGGTGCTGGCGCTATTGTCAGCGCTCTCACTCAGCACCAGCACCGCCTGGCCCCAGGCGGTGCGCGACACCGATGCACCTCAAGCCGATCAAAGCAGTCGTGCGGATCGGGATGCGGTCGTGACGACCTCAACCGAATCATCCTCCGACATGCTAAATGAGGAGCCTGTCTTGCTGGATCCCTTCACGGTGACCACCGAGCACGAAGGGTACAAGGCCGACGACACGTTGGCTGGCGGTCGCATACGGACAACGCTCAAAGATACGCCTGCTGCCTTATCGGTGGTCACGGCCAAGCTCATGCAGGATCTCGCTGCGACGAATGCCGAAGATCTGCTCGTCTACACAGCCAATACCGAAGTCTCCGGGCTCGGAGGTAATTTCTCCGGCATGTCGAGCCGTGGTTCGGGAATCTCCGTCTCAAGCGCGGCTGAAGGCACGCGCTTGGTGAATCCCGCGGGTGTGAACCGTTCGCGTGGACTCTCCGGCATGGACAATACCCGCAACTACATGCCCAGCGATATTCCTTGGGATGGATTCAATATCAGTCGTGTGGATATTTCCCGCGGACCGAACTCGTTCCTGTTCGGCGTAGGCAGTCCATCGGGTATTTCAAACGTCTCGACGAATGAGGCTATGTTCAGCGACAAGGGCAGCTTCGAGGCCCGCATCGGCTCGTTTGGCTCCACGCGTGAGTCCTTGGACTTTAATAAGGTCCTTCTCCCGCAGCAGCTCGCAATGCGCGTCGATCTCGTCAACGACGAGGCGCAATACAGGCAGAAGCCCGCTTTTAACCATGGTAAGCGCGCCTACGGGGCGCTTCGTTTTGATCCCACATTCCTCCGCACGGACTCCGCGCATACTAAGATTCAGGCCAACTTCGAGCATGGCCGTGTGAAATCGAATAACCCGCGCACGCTCCCACCGATAGATTACGTTACGGGTTACCTGCGCGATCCGAATGCCAGCATGACCGGCTATAATCCATGGACCTATCGTCTGGTAGACAATCAACCTGCCGCTACGGTGAGCCCTTGGACGAACAGCGGCTCCCTCGGCAACGAATACCAATGGGGTAGCAACCCGAATTATTATTGGGACGCGGTTACGGGCAATTTGCTACGCGCATCCCAAGCGAGCTTTTCGCAGCCTGCAGGTTCTGACTACCTTGCTGCGGCGGGTCTCAGTAATAATGCGTACCACGTCCATTCGCGCGGCTTCTCCAACTATGCGACCGCTATAAACTATCGTGAGCCCGACAAATATAAAGGCGCCTATCAGGGAACGGTTAATTATTTCGATCAAACACTCGGCGAGCGCTCAGTCTTCGACTTCCAAAACAAGCTCATCGATGGCAATAACAAGCGCGAATGGCAGCAGTGGGATGCTGCTCAGGTAAACGTGGTTCAAAGCTTGTTCGACAGCCGTTTGGTTATTCAAGCCGTGGCGGATCGCCAGGAATACCGCAGCGGTCAGGAGGGTTTGCTGAACACGCGTACTCCTGTGATCACGCTCGATCTCGATTCGCATTTGCTGACTTATCCAAGCTGGCTTCCGCAGGCACAGACCAATCCCAATCTGGGCCGCCCGGTCACCTTTGGTAGTTACGGCAAGGGCGACGAAACCCGCTCCAAGCGCGATAATTACCAGGTCACCGCAGCGTGGGATTTGAACATCGAGCGCGACTTCGGTGCGAAGGGCCTTCTCGCCAGCATCTTGGGTCGCCACGACATCACCGCGTTGGGCAGTCGAAACACCCATGAGCAATCAAGTGAGTCGTATAAACTCTATGGCATCGACCCAGAGTTCGCGATGACTCACCTGGGCCGAACGAAGCTTCGCGAGAACGAGATGACCTGGCAGGCCTATCTCGGACCTTCGCTCCTCGGCACCAACGGTGCCGGAGCCAATCTGAGCAACCTCGCCACGTCCATTGCTCCCACCGCATATCCGATGACGGTCTACCGCCCGGTTTGGACAGCCAGCACGGTCAATCCCGCAGATCCGTGGTCGTTCACCGTGCCAAACGGCAGCACGGTCACGCAGACGCAGGCGCAAAATCCGGCAAACTACATGGGCTACGTCGGACTGCCCGTCGGATTGCTCAACTCAAGGTCCAACATGGATCAGCTGCGCACCGGAAGCTCGATGAACGAGCAGCGTATCACGTCCAAAGCTTTCATGTACCAGGGACATTTTTGGGACGATACGATCATCCCCTCCTTCGGTTGGCGCCGGGACACGACCAGACAGCGTGGCAATGCCTCGGAGGAAGACTCCGTAACCGGATTCCATCGGAAGATTGAGAGCATCGCGGACACGGGTATTGAGACCACGGTTACGTCAAAGAGCTATGGCGTCGCCCTCCACTTGCCGAAGGCGATCAAGAAAAAACTGCCGGAAGGAACGGACGTCAGCTTCTACTACTTCCATGGTTCCAACGAGACTCCGAAGGTCCGCTACGCGATCGACGGTTCCCAATTGCCGAATGAATCCGGAGAGACGGACGACTATTCCGTTCAGGTGGATACCTTGAATGGACGTCTCACTGTCCGCCTCACCCACTTCAAGACGGTGAGCAAGAATGCCGCGGCTTCCTACGGACAGCCGCTGGGAGCGCTCGGTTGGAAGATCGATTCGCTTCCTTCGTGGACGCTTGGATTCGCCGGATTCGCTCTGGCCGCGCGGGATACGCCCGAGGCTCAACGTCCCCCAGACTGGCCCACATGGGCCAATGGTTGGATGAGCGACTGGGTTGTGAATAACCCGGCGGTGGCGGCGCAGATTGAGGAAACCATGAAGACGGCTTTCGTTGAAATGTTTCCCCAATCTTATTGGGACACGTACGGCTACACGGTCGACGTTGAGGCCATCAAGCGAGGCGATTGGATGAATGTCACCACGTCCGCCGGTTATCCGTCTCCGTGGAGTCTTGGCGGCGGCAACCACCAGATCCACGGCCAATGGGCCATCATTGATCAGGACGTCGAGTCCAAGGGATACGAGTTGGAGGCGACCTTCCGCCCACTGAAGAACTGGGATATCACGTTGAACGCGTCAAAAGCCACTGCGAAGCAGACCGGGCTCGGCGACGTCGCGGACAGATACCTGAAGGGAATGGCCGATCTGTTCCTTGGCAGCCCGCTGGGTAAAGTGGCTGTTTGGGGCGGCTACAGCGAATACGGCGAGACGAAGCGGGACTTCATGTCCAGCCTGTGGGCACCCTATCTCCAGCAGGTGGCGCTCACGGGCGGTGACCAGCCCGAATGGCGCAAGCTCCGCTTCAACGTGATCAGCAACTACCGCTTCGACCGCACCTTCCTGAGGGGCTTGAATGTTGGCGGTGCCTTCCGCTGGCAGGATAAGGCCATCGCTGGCTACGGCATCCACCAGGCCGAGGTCTACGGCGAGACTGCGTGGATCTCCGATGTTAATCAGCCCATCTACGGACCGACGGACGAGCACTTCGACGCGTGGATCGGTTATGAACGTAGTCTGAATAAAAAGATCAACTGGCGCGTGCAGCTCAACCTGCGGAATGTGGGCGAGAACGCCGGCTTGGTGCCGGTCACCTACCAGCCGGACGGCACGGTGGCGCAGAGTCGCATCAAGGAGGGGCAGACTTACGACCTAAGCATGAAGTTCATGTTCTGAGCCGAATAGACCGCGGCGATCCGGGCCGGCGACGGCTCAGATCGCCGCGGCGTCAGTGTTTGAGCAGCAGCTTTATGCTGCCCGACAAATCGTCCTCAGCCGCAGAGTTCGCGGTTGGGGAGCAAATAGTGAGACCGCTCTGCTCGAACTGTGGAGTTATGCCACGCGATGCCTGGAAGCGGTTTGGTTCTCCTCTCACGGATGCGTGGGGCTGCACTTGGATTCCTCGGTCGTTCTCTGGCGGAGGAATCCTCTTCAGGGGATGGTGGCGCCGGTTTGGGGAAACTGGCGCCACTTTTTTTATCGGTGTTTGAAGCGATCAACGTTTCCGCATGATGTCCCCGGTTCCCCATGCCTGACTTTCAGATGAAATCACTACTCCAACCAATCGCCGTTAAATTTCTTATTGGACTCGTCGCGTGCGCGAGTATGGCTCGCGCTGACGTTGCGCCCGCGTCGCTGTTTTGCGAGAGCGCCGTATTGCAGCAAGGAATACCGCTGCCGGTCTGGGGCACGGCAGACGAAGGCGAAAAGGTCACTGTCACGCTGGCGGGCCAGGCCGTCTCGACGGTCGCTCGCGACGGCAAGTGGAGCGTGAGACTTGCGCCGTTGCCCGCCGGAGGGCCTCACGTGCTCACGATCGTCGGGAAGAACCGGATCGAAATCACCGATGTGCTCATCGGCGAAGTCTGGGTGTGCGGCGGCCAGTCCAACATGGAGCGTCAACTCGGCCTGCGCGCAGGGCAGCAGCCGATCAAGGACTGGCAGGCCGAGGCGGCTGCGGCGGATTTTCCGCAGATCCGCCACTTCGGCGTCACGCAGCGACTCGCCGTCGAGCCGCAAACGAGCGTGGAAGGGCGATGGCTCGTCTGCACGCCGCAGAACGCGCCCGAGTTTACCGCCGTCGGATTTTTCTTCGCACGCGCGCTGCACCTCGCGCGCGGCACGCCGGTCGGCTTGATTCACAGCTCGTGGGGCGGTACGCCCGCAGAGGCTTGGACCAGCCGCGAGGGCGTTTTGCGCATTCCGGAAGTCGCCGGCAGCGTTGCCCGACTCGACAACTTCGCGAAGGACCCGGTCGCGGCGCGCGCGAACTACCAGCGAAGTCTCGACCGCTGGTTTGCGGAGATCGATCCCGGCTCCGCCGCGAATGCGCCATGGAGTGCGGCTTCGTTCGATAGCGACGCGTGGCCGACGATGCGGCTGCCCGTTTTTTGGGAGAATGCGGGCATGGCCGATTTCGACGGTGTCGTGTGGTTTCGTCGCGTGATCGACGTGCCTGACTCTTGGGTCGGCGCCGACGTCGAACTTCATCTTGGTGCGATCGATGACATCGAGAGCACGTGGCTCAACGGCCAGTTTGTCGGGAACACCTTTTT